>CAYZYM010000001.1:0-2841 GCA_964482595.1 uncultured bacterium
GCAGGAGAAAATTTATCATCCCTGATGATTACCTATCCATCTACACATGGAGTGTTTGAACATAATGTTGATGAAATATGTGAAATTATACACAAAAATGGTGGATTAGTTTATATGGATGGAGCCAATTTAAATGCAATGGTTGGGATCTGTAAGCCTGGACATTTTGGTGCAGATGTTATGCATATCAATTTGCACAAAACATTTTGTATTCCACATGGAGGTGGCGGCCCAGGAATGGGTCCAATATGCGTTAATGAAAAATTAACACCATTTTTACCAACACATTATACCACAAACGAAGATCATCTTTACTCTGTGTCTTCTTCTCCTTATGGCAGTGCTAGTATTTTGTTGATTTCTTATATCTATATGAAGTTAATGGGTGGTAAAGGACTATTAAATGCATCACAGATTGCAATTTTAAATGCTAATTATATGGCAAAACGTTTAGAAAAAGATTATACCATACTTTATCGTGGAATCAGTGGATTAAATGCACATGAATTTATTATTGATTGTAGAGAGTTTAAAAATAGTGCCAACATTACCAATGAAGATATCGCAAAAAGATTAATTGATTATGGGTACCATGCTCCAACAATGTCTTGGCCAATTCCTGGCACATTAATGATTGAACCAACTGAAAGTGAATCAAAAGATGAATTAGATCGTTTTTGTGATGCAATGATTCAGATTAAAAAAGAAATCAATGATATTGCAGATGGCAAAACGTCCAAAGAAGATAATGTGTTAATTAATGCACCTCATACAATTGGAGAAGTGTGTAGCAAATGGAGTCATCCATATTCTAGAAAAGAAGCTGTGTTCCCTATTAACTGGATTCAAGAAAACAAATTTTGGCCTTATGTATCGCGCATTGATAATGCATATGGAGATCGAAATTTCTTCTGTGTATGCCCAGATATAGAAAATTATAAATAATTATTATTTAAAATACTCTTGTAATGCTTTGACTTTAATTTTTTCACTAATAGATATTGCCTCTATAGCAGCTATAGCTCCTGACATTGTTGTAATAGTTAAAATATTTTTCATTACTGATGTTTTTCCTATTGCTTCTTCATCATATCTTGATTTAGAACCCAAAGGAGTATTGATTACAAATTGAATGTTATCATTTAGAATTTCATCGACAACATTTGGTCTACCTTCTCCAACTTTAAAAATCTGTTCACAAGGAACATTATTTCTAGATAAATATTTTGCTGTTCCTTCAGTTGCAATAATATTAAATCCAATTTTAATTAAATTTCTAGCAGCAGCTAATGCTTCTCTTCTGTCTGCTTTGTTAACAGAAATAAAGGCAGTTCCTTTATTAGGGACAATATAACCATCTGATTGCATTGCTTTTAAAAATGCTACACCTACACTATCATTAATTCCCATTACTTCTCCAGTAGATTTCATTTCAGGGCCAAGAAATACTTTTTCATTTTTAAACTTTTTAAATGGTAAAACTGCTTTTTTTACTGCGATGTGTTTATGTTTTATATTTTGTAATCTAAAATCTTTTAATTTTTTTCCAACAGATAACTGTGCTGCGATATTTGCTAATGGGATATTGCTATATTTACTGACAAAAGGAACAGTTCGACTAGAACGAGGATTCACTTCTAATACATATACTATCTCATCTTTGACAGCAAACTGTAAATTAATTAGACCTACTACATTTAATGTTTTAGCTAATCTAGTGGTTACATCAATAATTTCTTTTTTGACTTTGTTGCTAATTTTATGCGCTGGTAAGACACAAGAAGAATCTCCAGAATGAATACCTGCTTCTTCAATATGCTGCATAATACCAGCAATAAATACATCTTTACCATCACATAATGCATCTACATCAAACTCAAATGCATTTTCAATAAATTGATCAATTAAAATTGGATGGTCGCTTGTTGCTTCTGCAGAACGAAATACATAGTCCACCAGTTCCTTCTTTGAATAAACAATTTGCATTGCTCGACCACCTAAAACATAGCTTGGTCTCACTAATACAGGAAATGTTGCCTTTTCTGAGTAAGCAACAATTTCATCATAATTTTTTGCAATACAATAATTTGGAATAGTTATTCCTAGTTTATTAACTATGTTAGTAAAGGCTTCTCTGTCTTCAGCCAAGTTAATACTATCAGAAGAGGTCCCAAAAATCTTTACACCTGCTTCTTTAAGTTGGTTAGCAATTTTTAAAGGCGTTTGTCCTCCAAATTGCACTAAGACTCCATCTGGTTTTTCAAAATCAATAATATTCATTACATCTTCAAATGTAATTGGTTCAAAATAAAGCCTGTCAGCTAAATCAAAATCAGTAGAAACTGTTTCTGGATTGCAATTTACCATAATAGACTTGTAACCAGCTTCTCTTAATCCATACACAGCCTGCACACAACAATAATCAAATTCAATGCCTTGACCAATACGATTAGGGCCACCTCCTAAAATCATGATCTTCTTTCCTTTAAGAGGTTGAATATCATGTGTTTCTTCATAAGTTGAATAACAATAAGGCGTTTCTGCAACAAATTCGCCAGCACATGTATCTACAACTTTATATACAGGTTTGATTTCTTTTTTCTCTCTTGCATTTTTGATATCAGAAAGCGGTCTTTTTGTTATATGTGCAATTTGTTTATCTGAAAATCCATTTTTCTTTAAAAATTTTAAATCTTTAATAGATGTGTATGATTGTTCAATGTTAACAATTTCTGCAATTTCATTTAAAAACCAAGGGTCTATACCTGTATTCTGATAGATTTCATCAATAGTAAATCCTTCTATCAATGCTTGTTTAATTTTGAGCATTCTAAAAGAACT
>CAYZYM010000002.1:0-33927 GCA_964482595.1 uncultured bacterium
TTGAATTAGTTGAAGCCTTAAAAGAAAGAGATTAACCAACAATATTTCTAATTCGTTGGTCTATTGCTTTTAAAGAAAATTTCTTTTTCTGTATTTTTGCTATTAGAACGAGGAAGTAGTTTTGTATCAGAATCTATTTCAGCTTCGATGACTCCTTCTGGCATTACAAAGTCTTCATCACGGATACCTAATTCTTTGTGAGCTTCTCTCATAAAGCGTGCCCATGCTGGCAACGCTGCTGTGCTTCCTGATTGCTTGTCTCCTAAGCTGACAGAATAATCATCCATTCCATACCATACGCCAGCAGAAATGTTAGGAGTGAATCCAACAAACCAAGCATCGCTAAATCCTTGAGTAGTTCCGGTTTTTCCAGCAGCTTTATGTCTAAATTTATACTTCCATCGCGCACTACCACCAGTTCCTTTATCAATGACAGTTTGCAATAAGTTAGTTACTACATAAGCTGTTTCAGGGCTCAAAACTTCTTGTTGTGTTATATTAAATTCTTTAATGATCTGTCCATATTTATCTTCAATTTTTGTAATTGCAATTGGTTCAGAATAAATCCCTTTGTTAGAAAAAATTGAATAAGAAGCAACAATTTCCATTGGAGTGACTTCTGACACTCCTAATGCAATAGCATCAACAGCACGAATTGGAGATTTAATTTGCATTCGTCTTGCAATATTTCTCACTTGTTGAGCAGGAACCAGTTCTTGCACCATACGAACAGAAATAAGATTTAATGATCTCCTTAGTCCTTCTCGTAAAGTGGTTAATCCTCCAGTGCTATTATCATAATTTCTTGGAGTCCATTTTTCTTTTTCTCCTCTTGCATTATTTCTGTATAAAGCGACAGGCTGATTAAGCAATTTAGTGGTAACAGGATAATTATTATCTACTGCAGCTGTATAAATAAAAGGTTTAAAAACAGAACCTGGTTGTCTCCTTGCTTGTGTTGCTCTATTATATTGATCAACATAATCAGATCTTCCACCAATCATTGCTAATATTGCACCAGTTTTACTATCTAGAGCAATAAATGCACATTGGACAAGCAAGCTCTTTCGTAATTCCTCATATAATTGCATTTGACCATTTAACATCATTTTGGTTGAATCTTCTGGAAAGATTGATAAATAACCTAATTCTGAAAAACGATCTTCGTTTGCAAAAAGCTGACTATTAAATTCATCCTGATTGTCACGCACTGTTTTCATTACCACATCTTCTGCAATCTTTTGCAAACTATAATCAAGAGTAGTATAAATTTTTAAACCATCTTGATAAATATTGATTCCTAATTCTTCATCTTGTTTTTCAAGTACTCTGCGAACATATTCAGTAAAATATGGAGCTTTACTTTTCGGTATTTCATAAAAAATATTATCAGGAATAATACTATTGTGTTCAATATACTCCTCGTGGGAAATATAATCTTGATTATACATCAATTTTAAAACGAGAGATCGTCTTTCAATTGATTTATCAAGATTTCTCAAAGGTGAATAGTTTGCAGGAGAAGGCAATAAACCAATAAGCATTGCTGATTCACCTATGGTTAATTCAGAAGCTTTCTTATTAAAATATCTTTTTGCAGCCGATTCAACCCCATAGGTTCCATGTCCAAAATGAACCGTATTCAAATACATCTCTAATATTTCTTCTTTTGTATATGTCTTTTCAATTTGGATTGCGGTAATAATTTCTTTTATTTTTCTTGTAACGCTATCCCTAAATCCAATTTCTTTATACAAATTTCTTGCTAGCTGTTGAGAAAGTGTACTAAATCCTTGTCTAAATTTCATTGCAACTACATTAACAGCAACCGCACGAAAAACACTTTGTAAGTCTACTCCCCAATGTTGATAAAATCGCTTGTCTTCCGATGAAATAGCCGCATTTTTTAAATATTCAGGCATATCCTCTAAATCAATAAAAGCTCTTTTTTGAATATAAAATTCACCAATTACTTCACCATTACGATCATAAATTGTTGACAACATGGCTGGATCAAATGTTTCTAGACGTTCAAGAGATGGGAGGTCTCTCGAAAGATATATCAAATAGAATAATAATATTATAGATAGATAAAAGATGATTTTAATAGAACGAAAAAAAGAGTTAATCATACTTTTTTGGGCGATACCATTAATTTTGGCTTAACAATTTTGTCAAATTCTTTCTCAGATAAATATTTTAATTTGATTGCACTTTCTTTTAAGGAAATATTGTCTTGTAATGCTTTTTTTGCAATTTCTGCAGATTTTTCATATCCAATTTTTGGAACAAGTGCTGTTACTAGCATCAGTGATTTACTCAAGTTTTCTGCGATTTTATCTTTGTTAGCAGATAAGCCTTCTAATGCATTTAATACAAAAGACTCTGATGCTTCACTTAACAGAGAAATTGATTCATGAATATTAAATGCAATCAATGGCCTATAAGTATTTAATTCAAAATTTCCATTTGAACCAGAAAAAGCAATAGCTAAATCATTCCCAAGAATTTGTGCATGAACCATATTTACTGCTTCACATTGAGTAGGATTAACTTTCCCTGGCATAATAGAGCTACCTGGTTCGTTAGCAGGCAATTTTAACTCTCCAATTCCAGCCATTGGTCCGCTCGCAAGCCACTTAATATCATTTGCAATCTTATTTAAAGATCCAGAACAAATTTTAATTCTAGATGATAAATCTGAAATAGCATTTTGAGATGATAAAAGTTCAAATTTGTTAGCACAAACTTTGAAATTAAATCCGGTTTCATCACTAATAGCTTTTGTCATCAATTTATCATATCCATGAATTGTATTAATACCTGTGCCAACTGCAGTGCCACCTATTGGCAAATAAGCACATTCTTTAATAGTCTCTTCAATTCTTTTGATATCATTTGCAATCATAGATGCATAACCAGAAAATTCTTGTCCTAATGTAATAGGAGTTGCATCCTGTAAGTGTGTTCTTCCAACTTTAACAATTGATTTAAATTCTTTTTCTTTATTTTTCAATGCTGTTTTTAGCAAATCAAGGCTTGGTAATAAATTATTCTCTACATTGATAACAGAACCAACAAGAATTGCTGTAGGAAAAGTATCATTAGTTGATTGAGACATATTTACATGGTCGTTTGGATGAATAAATTTATATTCTCCTAATTTCCCACCCAATAATTCATTCGCTTTGTTTGCAATAACCTCATTAACATTCATATTTGTTTGAGTACCACTCCCACTTTGGAAAACAGACAAAGGAAACTGGTCTATAAATTGTTCAGGATTTTTTAAAATAACATCACAAGTCTTTATAATCGCATTACTTAATTTTTTGGAAAGTCTCTTTTGAGCAGCATTAGAAATTGCGGCTGCTTTTTTAACAATAATTAAGGGAAGCACTAAATTAAGATCCATTGCCCAACCAATTTCAAAGTTTTGAATAGCTCTTTGTGTTTGGGCGCCATAGTATGCTTTTGATGGAACCTTAATTGACCCTAAACTATCTTTTTCTGTTCTAAATTTTTTCATTTCACTTCCCAAGTATCGCCAGCATTTAGTAAATCATTAAGAGTTTTTTTACTTTTATCTTTCTTTTTAGCTTCTTTCATCTGCTCTTCCATCAAATCATTATAGGTTGCTCTTTCTTTACAATATAATACGCCTATTGGTTCCGGAAAAACATCATTTGCAGTGAAATTTGAAAGCATATCTGAAATAAATTTATCTTGTTCGTTATGAACCAGGATATCATCAATAGAATATTTCTTTCCAATGTCTACTACTTTTGGAGTTGTGCCATCTAAATAAATCCCTTTGTTGTCCGTTGGTCCAAAAATCATTGGTTTTCCATTTTCAATTCGTAACAATTTTTCAGATTTTGTTTCTTTATCTGTTAATTCAGAAAAAGCACCATCATTAAAAATATTACAATTCTGATAAATCTCAATAAAAGAAGCTCCATTGTATTCATTCGCTCTTTTAATCATTTCTTGCAAATGTTTTAGTTCTCTATCAATAGTTTTTGCAACAAATCCTCCCTCAGCACCAAGAACTAATTTTGATGGATTAAATGGATAGTCTAATGAACCCATTGGCGTAGAATAGGTCACTTTTCCTTGTTCAGATGTTGGAGAATACTGTCCTTTTGTCAGCCCATAAATACGATTATTAAATAACATAATATTTAAATCAATATTTCTTCTCATCAAATGAATAATGTGATTCCCACCAATAGAAAAACCGTCACCGTCACCTGTAACAATCCATACTGATAAATCTGGATTTGCAACCTTTAACCCGCTCGCAATAGTTGGGGCTCTACCATGGATAGTATGAAATCCAAAGGTATCCATGTAGTAAGGGAATCTGCTTGAACAACCAATCCCGGATATAAACACTACATCTTCCTTTTTGGTAGTAATCTCAGGAAAAACTTTTTGGGTTTGTGCAAGTATAGCATAATCCCCACATCCCGGACACCAGCGTACCGCCTGGTCAGATTCAAAATCACTTTTTTTGAATATAGGGGCCTTATCACTCATTGATTAGCTCCTTTGCTTTCCCTACAATACTAGAAGGATTTAACGGTCTGCCTTTTACTTCATTAAATCCAATCGCATCAATTAAAAATTCAGATCGAATAATTTTTCTAAATTGACCTGAATTAACTTCTGGAATTAAAACCTTCTTATAATTCTTAAAAATTTTCTTCAAATCTCGAGGCAATGGATTAATCCACTGAACTGAAACATGTCCAACCTTATATTTTTCTTTTACTAATTGCTCAGTTGCAGACTTGCAAGCTCCGTGTGTGCTACCCCAGCTAAGAATTAGTAAATCTCCTTTCTTTTTTCCATATACAGAAGTAGGATCTATTTCATTAGCAATATTTTGAATCTTCTGATATCTTACATCAGTCATTTCTTGATGGTTGTCAGGTTCATAATTTACATTTCCAGTAATATTTTGCTTTTCTATGCCTCCAATGCGGTGCTCTAACCCTTTTGTGCCAGGAATAGCCCAACCTCTAGCTAATGTTTTTTTATCACGCTTGTAAGGCAAAAACTTTTCACCTGAAGTATTTTCTTTTTCAAAATTTGCAACAAACTCTTTTAAATCATCTGGATTTGGAATAAGCCATGGTTCTGATCCGTTAGCAAGATAGCCATCAGACAAAACTATAACAGGGGTCATATATTTTACAGCAACTCTACACGCTTCATAGATTGCAAAATAACAATCTCCTGGAGTTCCAGGAGCTATTACAGCGACTGGCGCCTCTCCGTTACGTCCATAAAGCGCTTGTAATAAATCAGATTGTTCAGTTTTTGTTGGAAGCCCAGTGCTAGGACCTCCTCTTTGAACATTAATCACAACTAATGGCAGTTCAGTGATAACAGCTAAACCTAAAAATTCTCCTTTTAAGGCAATGCCAGGACCAGACGATGCAGTGATACCAAGAGAACCTCCATAAGAAGCACCAAGTGCAATACCTATACCAGCAATTTCATCTTCCGCTTGAAAAGTTTTAATTCCAAAGTTTTTCCAATTAGATAAAGTATGTAAGATGTTACTAGCTGGAGTAATTGGATATCCAGCAAAAGCTATATTTAATTTACTTTTTTCTGCTGCTGTCAGAATGCCTAAGCAACCAGCTAATGTTCCATTTATATTTCTATATTTTCCAGAAGGCAAGTTAGCTTTTTCTACAACATAACGTGTTGTAATCTCTGCAGTTTCACCATAATTATATCCAGCATGGAGAGCTCTTGTGTTTGCATCAATAATTTCAGGTTTGGATTTAAATTTTTGATTCAACCAATCAATAGTTGGCTCTAAAGGACGATCATACATCCAAAATAAAACTCCTAAAGCACAAAGATTTTTGGTTCTTTCAATAGTTTTTGAAGGCAAATCTAATTCTTCACAAGCATTAGTAACTAATTTGCTCATCTCGATATAATGCACAGAATAGTAATCATCAAGTGAAGCATCTTCAGTTGGATCAGATTCATAGCCTGCTAATTTTAAATTTTTTGCTGTAAATGCATTCTTATTAAGAATTAAAATTCCTCCTGGAATAAGCTCTTTAAGGTGCACTTTTAATGCAGCAGGATTCATTGCAACTAATACATCTGGTCTTTCTCCCGGAGTATGAATTTCTTTAGAGCTAAAATGAATCTGAAAAGAACTAACTCCAGCTAAAGAACCAGCAGGTGCACGTATTTCAGCAGGAAAATCTGGTAAAGTGCTTAAATCATTACCAACAATGGCTGATGTTTGTGTAAACCTACCTCCGCTAAGCTGCATTCCATCGCCAGAATCGCCAGCAAAACGTATAGTGACTTCATCTAAAGTTTGTAATTTTATTTTCTTAGCCATTATCTTAAAACGATTATCAATTTACACTACGAAAATCAACTAAGCAATCAGTATAGAATCGATTAATGCGGGTGGAGGTTTGACTAGACATATTAACTGTAAACTTTCTCATCAAAAGGGAAAAACGATATCGCTAAAACTCTGTGGTATTTTATTACAACTATATTAGGTTTTTTGTTATAATTACGATAGTATATGGTAAGAACTATTTATTGCTAAATAAATAGCAAATAATAATGTAATTAGATAAATTTTCGCCTACTAGAAATGAGTGACAAAAACCAACAAATAATTGATAAGAATTTAGACCAAGAGTATAAATATGGTTTTACCACAGATGTGGAACAAATTAAGTTTGAACCTGGACTAAACGAAGAAGTGATCAAAAAATTGTCCAATATAAAAAAAGAGCCAAAATGGTTACTAGATTGGAGATTAAAGGCATATAAAAATTGGCAAAAAATGAAAGAGCCAAAATGGGCGAATATCAATTATAAACCAATAGATTATCAAGCATTAAGCTATTATGCTGCACCAAAGAAAAAAAGTAAAAAGAGTCTTGATGAAGTAGACCCAGAAATATTAGAAACATATAATAAACTTGGTATTTCACTAGACGAACAGAAAAAATTAGAAGGTGTTGCAGTCGATGCAGTCTTTGATAGTGTTTCAGTAGCAACAACTTTTAAAGATGAATTAGCAAAACATGGAGTAATATTTTGTTCTTTCTCTGAAGCAGTGCAAGAACATCCTGATTTAATAAAAAAATACCTCGGGTCAGTCATTCCTTATACCGATAACTATTTTGCTGCACTAAACTCAGCAGTATTTAGTGATGGTTCTTTTGTCTATATACCAAAAAATGTTAAATGTCCTCTTGAACTTTCAACATACTTCAGAATTAATGCATCTAATACTGGACAATTTGAAAGAACATTGATAATTGCTGATAAAGGAAGTGAGGTCAGTTATCTTGAAGGATGCACAGCACCTATGAGAGATGAGAACCAACTACATGCTGCATGCGTAGAATTAATTGCACATGAAGATTCAACAATTAAATACTCAACAATACAAAATTGGTATTCAGGAAATGAGAAGGGTGAAGGAGGAATATATAATTTTGTAACCAAGAGAGGAAAGTGCGCAGGTGATAGATCTAAAATTTCTTGGACACAAGTCGAAACAGGATCAGCAATAACATGGAAATATCCAAGTGTAATTATGCAAGGGGATGATAGTGTTGGTGAATTCTATTCAGTTGCCATCACAAAAAATAAACAACAAGCTGATACAGGCACAAAGATGATTCATATGGGGAAAAACACTAAAAGCACAATCATATCAAAAGGAATTTCTGCAGGAGAGGGACAAAATACATATCGTGGTGGTGTAAAAATATTAAAGAATGCGGACAACGCACGTAATTTTTCTCAATGTGATTCAATTTTAATTGGAGATAAATGTGGAGCTCATACATTTCCATATATTGATGTAAAAAATCAAACCGCACAAATGGAACATGAAGCAACAACATCAAATATTGGTGAAGATCAACTGTTCTATTGCAATCAAAGAGGAATTAATTTAGATGATGCAGTGTCAATGATTGTCAATGGATTCTGTAAAGAAGTATTTGCAGAGTTGCCAATGGAATTTGCAGTAGAAGCAAAACAATTAATCGAAGTAACACTAGAAAACAGCGTAGGATAAAAATGATAAATATAAAAGATTTAAAAGTTTCTGTAGAAGAAAAAAAGATTCTAAAAGGAATCAATCTCGATATACCAGAGGGTGAAGTTCATGCAATTATGGGAAGGAACGGATCTGGAAAAAGCACTCTAGCAAATACATTAGCTGGAAATGAAAAATTTGAAGTTACCGATGGAACTATTCACATGAATGGTGTCGATATAACTGAAATGAGCCCAGAAAATAGATCTTTAAATGGAATTTTTGTTTGTTTTCAATATCCTGTAGCTATTCCAGGGGTAAGTATGGCATATTTTTTAAGAGCAGCAATTAATGCACATCTAGAAAATCAAGGCAAAGAGGAAATGGATGCGCTAGAATTTTTAAATCAAGCAAAAGCAATATTAAAAAAACTAAATTTAGATGATTCGTTTTTAAAAAGATCAATCAATGATGGGTTCTCAGGTGGAGAAAAGAAGAAAAGTGAAATTTTTCAATTACTTTCATTAAATCCAAAATTTGCTATACTTGATGAGACAGATTCAGGGCTAGATATTGATGCGTTAAAGATTGTAGCAGATGGGGTAAAAGAATTTAATGGAGATAAAAATTCAACATTAATTATTACTCACTATGAACGATTGCTTGAATATATCAATCCAGATGTTGTCCATATCATGATTGATGGGAAAATAGTGAAATCAGGTGATATGAAATTAGCAAGACAAGTAGAAGAAAAAGGCTATTCTTGGTTAGCAAAATAGTTTAAAAAGGTATCTTAATCGTGAATGAAATCAAAAATAATAGCTATAATCAATTTAAAAGATTAGGCTACCCTTCTAAAAAATTAGAGAATTGGAAATTTTCTAATAGTAGTCATTTGAAAAAATATGACACTATCATTTCAGATTCAGATATTGATATCAAACAATATTTAAAAACAAAAAATACATTATGTTTTGTAAATGGAATTTTTATAAAAGAATCTTTAGAAAATTGTGAATTTAAAAATGAAATATCAATTAGCAATACTATCGATATCAAAGAAAAAGATGTAATAACAATGTCAGAAAATTTTAACAACGAGGCACTATTTAATCTCGGAATCGCGAAATTCAATGAAGGAATTTTTATTGACTTTAAAAAAGGAAATGATTCTCATATACAAATTAATATTGTAAATATTTATGATAAAAAATCAGAAAATATGTTTGTTCCGACATTTAATATATTTAGGCTAAATAAGAAAAATAATATATCAATTTTTGAAAAAGATATTAACCATGGTTTTGATAGCTTTAACCTAAAAATAAATAAATTCATATGTGATGATGATTCAATTCTTAATCATAGCACGCTACATGCAGATAGCACAAAAAGCAATTCCTTGAGATACAATTATTACCAAGCGAATACTAATACTATCGTTAATATTGATAATTTTAATTGTGAATCATCCTTCAATAAAGACTTTATTGAAATTGATTTAGATAAATCAGGAGGAGAAGCAACAGTCAATGCACTTAATCTTACTAAAGACAATGAACATGCAGATAATAACATATTAATTAATCACAAGTCAGAACACTGTAATAGCGCTCAAAATGTAAGAAATATTCTTCAGAATAAATCAACATCTGTTTTCAATGGAAAAGTAATTGTATTTGATGGAGCACAAAAAACTGATTCTAATCAATCAAACAAAAATTTACTTTTATCAAAAGAAGCAACCGCTCATTCTAATCCACAATTAGAGATTTATGCAGATGATGTGCAATGTGGACACGGATCTACAACAGGTGCTTTAGATAAAAATAGTATTTTTTATTTTCAATCAAGAGGAATTAACAAAGAAAATGCAACACAAATTCTTGTGAAAGCGTTTGCACATGCAGTCATTAAAACATTTTCGGATGAGAATATTAAAAATAGTGCACACGCTTATATTGATGAATGGATGAATGGATAATATAAATAAAAAATTTTCTAAGGTTAGAGATGGATTTTCGATCTTAGAAGGACAAGACAAACTAGTATATTTAATCGATTTAGGTAAAAAACTTGATGAGATCGATTCAAAAGACAAAATTAATGAAAACAAAGTCAATGCATGTACTTCGCAGACATGGATTAAATTAGAAAATAATACATTTGTCACTCTAAAAGCAGATTCTGAAAGCGCAATTGTAAAAGGGCTATTACGAATTTTACAAATTGGGTTTAATAATTCAGAAAAAAAGAGTATTATTGATTTTATTGATAAATTTGATGAACCAATAAAGATTTTTGAATGGCTCAATATAGGACCAACCATTTCTAGTCAAAGACAAAATGGATTTATTGGTGCACTATTGTTTATTAAACAGGAATTAAATAAATGAATAAAGAATTTATATTGCAATCAGACATTGAAGTTTTTAGTGTCCCTGATGGTGTCAAAACATTATTAACTAAAGGGACTCCTGGTATTATAACACAATCTTTAGGTGATAACTTTACTGTTGTTGTAGAAGGCAATATGTATCAAGTCAAAGGAGTCGATGCAGAAGCAATAGGAGAAGAAAAGAAGTTAATCGTTAGCAATAATTTTGCAAATGAAGAAGAAGTGTGGAGTATGCTTGAAACATGTTATGACCCAGAAATTCCTGTGAATATTGTTGACTTAGGGTTGGTATATGATTGTACACTTCAAGAAGAAGGAAAAGGTGTTAATGTATTTATTAAGATGACATTAACAGCTCCTGGATGTGGAATGGGTCCTGTTATTGCAGATGAAGTAAAAGAAAAAATTTCTTCATTACATGGGACTAACAATGTTGAAGTAGAATTAGTATGGGAACCACAATGGAACCAAGATATGATGTCTGATGCTGCAAAACTTCAATTAGGTTTATATTAAATGAGCGCAGAAAATATTCGAAAAGAATTTCCAATTCTTAATCAAAAAAATCGTAATAAAAATTTAATTTATTTTGATAGTGCTGCTACCAGCTTAAAACCTATATGTGTAATCGAAAAAGAAATGGAATTTTACAAAGAGTATGGTGCAAGTGTTCATAGAAGTGTTTATGAATTAGGTGAAAAAGCAACAAATGCATTTGAAAATACAAGAAAAAAAGTTGCAAAATTTATTGGAGCAAGCTCTGCTAATTCTATTGTATTCACAAAAAGTGCTACTGAATCAATTAATCTTGTTGCTGATGCATGGGGATTTAAAAATTTAAAAAAGAATGACGTTATTTTACTTACTGACATGGAACACCATTCAAATATTGTTCCTTGGCAAATTATTAGTGAAAAAACAGGAGCAAATATTGAATATGTTAAATCAAATCTAGATGGCACACTTGATTTGGACGATTTTGAAAATGCGTTAAATCCAAATGTAAAGATAGTAAGCGTCACTCATGCATCAAATGTTTTAGGAACAATTAATCCAATAAAAGATATTGTTAAAAAAGCACATCACTATGGTGCATTAGTAATGGTAGATGGGTGTCAAAGTGCTCCACACATTACAATTAATGTTACAGAATTGGATTGTGATTTTTTTGCATTTTCAGGACATAAAATGTTTGGACCAACAGGGGTTGGTGTTTTGTATGGGAAAAAAGAAATTTTACAAGATATGCCTCCATATCAAACTGGTGGTGGAATGATTGAAGAGGTAACGATGGAAAAATCTACTTGGACAAGCATCCCTCATAAATTTGAACCTGGCTCACCAGTATCTGCACAAGTAATTGGTTTGGGAGCTGCAATTGATTTTTTCAATACAATTGATAATAATCATATAGAAATACAGAAAGACTTAACATCATATGCTCTCAATAGGTTAAATGAAATTGATGGAATAACTATTTATGGGGACGCTTCCGAAAGAACTGCAATTATTAGTTTTAATATTGATAATATTCACTCACTTGATATTGCACAGTTCCTTGATTATGAAGGAATCGCTGTAAGATCAGGACATCACTGTTGTAAACCGCTAATGAATAAATTAGGGATATCATCATGTGTTAGAATTAGCTTCCATATATATAACGAAAAAGATGAGATTGATACTTTTATTGAAAAACTAAATAAATCAATTGAAACGTTAAGTTAAGAAATATTTTCTGCTACAATGTCTGCCACATCTTTTACTTCTATTTTATCCTGATCAGCTGGAGTTAATGGACCAATACCTTGGTTCATCATTCCGTAACAAAAATTACATCCAGTAACAACGGTATCTGTTTTTGATTCAATAACTTGTTCAGCACGTAATAAATGAGTGCGTCCTTCGCCAGTATCCTTTTTCCACCAAAGTGCTCCACCTGCTCCACAACATAATGTTTCTTTACCGCTTTCTTCTAATTCAAAAAATTCTGGTGCTGCAGCTTTAATTGCATTTCTAGGACCATCTACTTCATCAAGAGTTCGGGATAAATTACAAGGATCATGGTATGTCACTTTCTCTAAACTCCCAGGGTTAATATTAATTTTACCTTCCTCTAATAACTCATTAATTACTTGAGTATGATGTTTAACTTCATATTTGATTTCATGATATTTGCTATACTCTTTTTGTAAATTAACAACACAGTGAGGGCACATTGTGGTCACTCTTTTTACTTTATTTAGTTCTTCTACATTATTATCCATTAACATTTGATAAGTGAGCTTATCTCCTAACTTATTTGCTGGGTCTCCAGAACATTGTTCATTGCTGAGCACTCCATATGTGACACCAGCCGAATCAAGGATTTTAGTAAAATTCTCAACTGACTTAACAAAATTTGGATCCATAGCATGTTTTGCAAAACACCCTAACCATAAAACAAGTTCTTTATCTGGTGTATATTCAGGCATTTGTTGAAGTAATTCACTAGATGATGCTCCTTCTGTATTGCCCGTTTCTTGTAAGTTTCTAAGTAGTTTCTGATACTCTTGTGGAACATCTCCTTCAACCATCACTTGGAAGCTTCTGATTTCATCTGCTTTTTCAACATGATTACCTACTGGGCACACTTCAGTGCATGCTTGACATGTTGTACACTCCCACCCTGCTTCAACATTAATTTTATCTACAACATTTACATCATTTGATTCTAGCATTGGATCTTTTAGATCTAATATGAAATGATATTTAGGATCAAGAATACCTCCGCCTCTATTTGCAGGACAAACATCTGTGCATCTTCCACATTCGACACAAGTAAAAATATCTAATGCTTGATCTTTACTTAGTTTTGACAAATCTAACAACAATTCATCCAATTCTTCTTCTGAAGCTTCTAAATCGATTGGAATAGGTGGATGATTTGGCACTTCAAAAGGTCTTAAAAAAATATTGAATGGAGATAGAACAAGATGCATATGTTTTGATTTTGGAATTAAAAATAAAAATCCGCCAATTACTCCTGAATGCAACCACCAATTAATCTTAGCTCCAACATTACCCATAAATGGTTTTAAATGATGAATTTCATCAATTAAATAAGTAATCATTAATGTGGTAATAAATACAGTTACTAATGCTGATGTAGCAGAAAATTTACCTAATGCTTCAGGCTTAGTAACAAATCGTCGATATGCTAATCCTAAGATACCTGTAGTGCATAATATTGCCCATGGAGCTCCAAAAAAATAAAAATAATTTTTTCGGATAGTATCATTAAAAATATATAAATCAAATGCTGTTAAAAAATGATTAACAGTTATTAATCCAAAGAAAATAAATCCATACATAACAAATGCATGGAAAATACCAGCAGACTTTCTGTCTCCGCTAGCTACTTTTTTGTGAAGAATCACCTCATCGAATACTCTTGTGAGTCTTTTTGGCAAATCTTCAATACTGAAATCTAATTTCCCTTTTAAAACTATGTTAAGACGTAAAAGAAGCTGATAAAGAAAAAAAGATATACCAGATAATAAAAAAACTGCTAGAACTAGCTGTTCAATAATATAAAATTTCATTTTAAGCTGTTATTTTTGAAGTGCTTCAGTGAGTTTTGGAACAATTTCCATCAAATCACCTATGACTGCATAATCTGCAATCTCAAATATTGGAGCATCCTCATCTTTATTAATTGCCATAATCGTTTTTGACCCTTTCATGCCAACAACATGTTGAATAGCCCCCGAAATTCCAACAGAAAGATATAATTTTGGTGAAACAGCTTGACCAGAACTCCCAACCTGTCTATAGCCAGGCAACCAACCCATATCAACTACAGGTCTTGAAGAAGCAATTTCTGCATTCATGGCTGACGCTAATGATTCAACCAAAGGTAAATTATCTTGACTTTCAATTCCTCTTCCTACAGAAACAATTAATTCCGCTGTTGTTAAATCTACGCCTGAAGCAGACTCTTGAAATTCAGCTTCGCTTTCTGATTTTATATCACTTGCTTCAAGATTAACTGAAAAATCTGATTGACTTTCTGACCCTCCAATCTGCATATCATCAGAAGAAAATGCTGCAGACTGAAAACTTAAAAGCACTGTATCTGAAGTTGCTTTAACTTTTGTAGCAAGCTTTGCATTAAAAACTTGTCGTGAAAAAATTGGAGAATCATTGTCATAGTCGACAGATATAATATCACTTACAAATGGAATATCAAGTTTTGCACTCACTCTAGGTAAAAAGTCACGCACCATATAAGAATGACCCATAAGAACATATTTCGGTGATAATTCAGATATTACATTAGATAAAACTTTAGAATAGCCATCAGCAGAGTAAGCATTAATTAAATCATGCTGCGCTAAAATTAAATTATTGGCCTTATAATCAGATGCTTGATCTCTTAATGAGCTAGCATTTTCTCCTAAACACAAAATAGATAAATCTAAACCAAGCTTATCAGACAATTGTTGGCCTGCAACAACGGCTTCCTGGCTAAAAGCATGAATATTACCTCTTTGATTTTCTAGTACAACAAGTATCATTAAATAACCTTTAGAGTATTTTTTAAGATATCTAACATCCTTGCAACAACAGAGTCGACATCTCCTTCAATTTTTTCTGTAACTTTTTCAGTTTTTGGAAGAAATAGTTCAATAAATTTTTGTTTATTATCACCTAATGAGTTTGCATGAAGAGACTTAACATCTTTTCTTTTAGCTCCCATAATTCCTTTTAAAGATGGATATCGAGGCTCGTTAATACCCGATTGGATAGAAATGCTAGCTGGAAATGGTAAAGTTACCCACTGAAACCATCCTGATTCTAATTCACGTTTAACTTTAATTTTACCATCTTCCATCTTTGTCTCAATACCAAGGGTAGCTGTGGACATATCTAACAGCTCTCCGATGAGAACACCTGTTTGTCCTGAACCTAAATCATCTGATTGCAGTCCAGAAAAAATCAAATCAAATGACTCTTCTTTAAGATTTTCAGAAAAAAGTTTCGCAATTGATAAAGGGTCAGTATCAATATTATCATTATTAATAAAAATTCCTCTGTCAGCTCCTTTTGCTAAACCATCTTTTAAAACTTTTGATGTATTATTTTCATTCCCCATTATTACCACTACAACTTCTGTATCATCATTTAATTGTTCTTTAATTTGAAGAGCTTCTTCAAGTGCATAAGAATCACTTTCATTGACGACAAAATTAACGACAGATTCATCAATCCAGCTTCCAGATGAATCTACACGAATACTTGATTCGTAACTTGGTATTGCTTTTGTTAGTACAGCTATTTTCATTTTTTCTCAAAAACCGACTACTCAGTCTAATTATCAATATAATTCAAATCATCAAAGGAAGCAAAAGAAAAAAATGAGGTGATATATAAACAGGCTATAAAGGAAAGTTGATAGCGGGGGAATTCTTTCAATCTTTCAAGATTTTATAGCCTGAAAAAATCTTGAGGTTCTATCAATTTAGTGTTAAGACTTGTGAATTGTAAAGTAAAATCGCAGTTTTGAGCTTACTCTTCCTCGGTAGCAAACTTGGTCCAATCATTAGAAACAGCAGATTCATCAATAGAATCTTTTGTTTCTGAATCAGAATTATCAAATTTTTTATCCTCTTCATAAATATTTAAACTGTCTTTTTTAACTTCATATTTATCTAAATCAAGCTCTTCGTCTTCTGTATCTAGGCTTTCTTTATCTTGATTATATAAGTCTAAATCAAAAAAATCTAAGTTTTCGACATGGCCATTTTCCATCAAATATTCGAGGAATGGTAAAAATGCTCTTTGCTTTAAATTAGTATTACAAAGAGGGCATTTTAATTTTTTCCCAATTTCAGAAACTTTAATTTCCTCGTCACAACAAGGACTTAAAACTTCATCAATTGCATCTAAATTTGGTATTTCACTCATAGAGAGGAAGATATTAGATGTTCTTCACTGAGTCAACAAGTTTTGTAAATATTATGTAACCTGTCTTTTTCTTCTTCTGAAAGAGACTTTTCTCTTCTTGACATTGCTTTTTGAGCAGCTTGACAAAAATCATCGAATGAGATCTTTGTAATCTTTTCTTTATAATAAAGAGAAAATGGAGGGATATATCGTGGAGGAAATGCCTGGGATACAATATTAGATCCCATCCCAATGATTGTTCCTGTATTTAGATTAGTGCCAATTGCTGTTTTCACATGATCACCAATCACTGAACCAAAGAAGATTGATCCTGTATCTATCAAATCTCCATCCCATTTTACACTTACATTAGAGTAATTGTTCTTTAAATTGCTAGTAGTGGTCCCTGCCCCAAGATTAACCCAAGAACCAATGAAACTATGTCCTAAAAACCCTTCATGGGCTTTATTCGAATATGGCTGGAATATTGAAGAATGTATTTCTCCAGAAACTTTACAATTATGATTAATAATAGAATGAGAAATAGTAGAATGGGATTTAATAAGACAATTCTCTCCAATAAATAAAGGGCCATTTAAAACACTAAATGGCTCAATTGTGACACTATCATCAATAATCACTGGTCCATTCTGGTCATTGATAATGACATTTTCATAATTTTTAAAAGCGTTAGATTGATTTGTAAAAAGCTTTGAAATATTATTTATCATTTCCCAAGGGGATTGCATATCATCAGATAAAGCTTTTTGATCAAATAAAATAATTTCTGATATAAAATTTTTCATTTTTTTATAAACTGCCCAATCATATCAAATGTTCCATTTAAATCTTTTTGATAATTCTTATCAAGTATAACATTATAATATTTTTTTGAATTATCATAATTAAAACCCATTCTTACCTGAGAATCACATGCTCTTAATAAAAAAGATGCAAATGCACTGAAATCAATATTCAAATCAATCATATTTTGATAATTTTCTTTTTTAATTTCGTCAATAAACCACTCATTTGGTAATCCTAATGAATCAACATCTTTGTAACTATATAATCTTGAATATTTTTGCAATCTGTCAGAATAAAATTTGACTAAAGAATCTTTTACAAGAAAAACCAACTTATCTTTTATTTCTGAAGAAGCTTCATTTAAAATTAATTCCGAAAAATCAAATGCAATATCTGTGTCAGGCAACAAAATCATAATAGAACCTGATTGTTGGTCACTATAGTTGAATGATTGTTGAATATCAGGAAAATGCTGCTTGCATTTTAACCAATAAATAATTTTCTGGATTCGAGAATATTCCATGTTTCTAATTTTAGGATTAAATTAACCCATTATGTCGAAAAAAAAGATAGGTAATTTCCCATTCACAAAAGGCATCTATAAAGATATGTATCGAACAAAACTTTGGACGATGAGACAATATGCTGGTTTTTCATCTGTAAAAGAATCTAATAAACGTTTTTTATCTTTACTGGATAGCGGAGTAAACGGTTTGTCTGTAGCGTTTGATTTACCCACTCAAATTGGCTATGATTCAGACCACGAAATGTCTATTGGTGAAATTGGTAAATCAGGAGTACCGATTTCCAATATTGACGATATGAAATTATTGTTTGATCAGATCGATTTGGAAAATGTTTCAGTATCAATGACTATTAATTCAACTGCACCAATCTTATTAGCATTCTATATAGCATTAGCAGAAGAAAAAGGTTATCAGCTAAAAAAACTTAGAGGAACTATACAAAATGATATTTTAAAAGAATATATTGCCCGAGGAACATATATTTTTCCAATTGAATCATCCTTAAAACTAACTACTGATATATTTGAATATTGTCAATCAAACTTACCTAAATGGAATGCAATATCGGTGTCAGGTTACCATATAAGAGAAGCAGGAAGTACAGCAATCCAAGAATTAGCATTTACTTTTGCAAATGCAATCACATATGTAAACCATGCACAGGAAAGAGGTAATGATATAGAAAAATTGACAAAACAAATGTCATTTTTCTTTAATTCACACCGCAATTTTTTTGAAGAAATAGCAAAATTTCGAGCAGCAAGAGAGATTTGGGCAAAAATAGTAAAAAATAAATTTGGTATAGATAATTCTGAGTCTCAATTGTGTAGATTTCATGTGCAAACTGGAGGATCAACGTTAACAGCACAACAAATTGATAACAATGTTGTAAGAACTACTTTAGAAGCACTATCAGCAGTATTGGGCGGTGCACAATCAATACATACCAATGGAAAAGATGAAGCAATTAGTTTACCGTCAGAAAAGAATGCATTATTAGCGTTAAGAACCCAACAAATTATCGCATACGAAACTAATATTACAGATTTTGTTGATCCAATTGGTGATAGCAGTATTATTTCTGATATGACAAACAATATAGTCAAAGAAGTATTAAATAAAATTGATGATATCAATAAAAAGGGGGGGATGGAAAAATTAATTGATACAGGAGAAATAGAAGAAGAAATATCAAATGCATCAATTGAATTCCAGAATAAATTAGATAAAAAAGAAGAAATACTAATAGGGGTGAATAAGTTTGTTAATGAAGAGAAAATTAATTTAACTATATCAGAAGAAGATGATAAAAATAGAATTGATTCATTAATTAAGTTTAGAAAAAATCGTGACCATAAAAAAGTATCTCATACTTTGCTGATTCTAGAAGAAAAAGCAAAATTAAATGAAAATTTAATTCCATATATAATTGAATGTGCAAAGAATAGGTGTACTCTCGGTGAAATTTCGGATAGTTTAAGAAAAATTTTTGGAGAATATTCATAATAAAAAAACAGGAACATTACATAAAAAAATTAATTAATATTATATAGAAAAAATTTAACAATGAGGAATGTTATGCAAATAAAAAAATTGGTTTTACTCTTAAGTGCAATTTTAATTGTCAACTGTGCGGGCACTGCACCTAGTGTAGGAGAAAAAATTGAAAATCAACAGTCAAATGAATCAGAAACAAAGATTGTTGAAGAAGAAGTAAAAGTTGAAACATTTATTGTACAAGAACCAGAAGCTCCACCATTACCTGTTACTGTTTTTGAGCCATACATGATAAAAAGAGGTGATTATTTAATTAAAATCGCTTCAAGAGAATATGGTGACTCTTCAATGTGGAGAGATATTTATGAATGGAACAAGGAAGAAATTGGATCTGACCCAAATAAGATTTATCCTTACAATTTTTTATCTCTTAAAAGAGAAGCTAGTAAAGCAAAAAATTGTGAATTAGAATTTTTTGATTATCAAATACAATCTGGAGATACTGCATGGAGCCTTGCAAGTGAAATATATGGCGATGAACTCGCATGGGTGATTATCTATATGGATAATGAAAGATTGATTAGAAATAGCGACGGCATTTTACAGCCAGGCACTATTTTTAAAATGAGAAAAAAATTAGATCCGTGCTCTTAGATCTTCATGACCATATTATAGAAACCAAAATAATTAATTCTAATATATTCTATAAAGAAGAATTAGAATCAACAAACAAAGAAGCTAGAAAATTCATCAGCAATTATGGGATTATTGCATGCGACAAACAAACACATGGTCGTGGTCGTCATGGTAGAAAATGGATCTCAACACCATATAAAGATTTAGCATTTACTATTATTATCCCTAATGACTGCAATATTAATGGACAAAATTTAGTTGATCTTGCATGTGAATCTATTGTTTTTAACTTGCAAAAATTAAAGATCCACTCAAAGATAAAGTATCCAAATGATATTTACGTTAAAAATAGAAAAATCGCTGGGGTTCTTTGTGAACAAATTGTCAAAGATACAATTACTGCACCAATTATCGGGATAGGAATAAATGTAAATTCCAATTTGGAAGATTTAAAATTAGTCCAAGATAAATTATATACTTCTTTATTTATCGAATTAGGGGAAAAAACCAATAGAGAAAATTTATTAAAAAATATAGTAGAAAAAATTGATGATACTATTCAAAAGCAGGAATATCAGTAATCTTTTGGCCCATAATTAATGTATGTATCTCATGGGTCCCTTCATAGGTATAGACTGTTTCTAAATTCATCATATGTCGCATAATTGAATAATCATCCATAATTCCATTACCTCCCAAAATCTCTCGTGCTAATTTTGCACATTCTCTAGCAATAGCAACATTATTTTTTTTACCAAGAGATATATGGGAAAAGTCTAAATCTCCACTATCTTTAAGATTGCCTAATTGCAAAGCAAGAAGTTGAGCTTTAGTTATTTCTTCAATCATATATACAAGTTTTTGTTGAGTAAGTTGAAATGCAGCAATTGGTTTCCCAAATTGCTTTCTATCTTTACTATAACTGAGGGCTGTTTCATAACAATCAATAGCTGCACCAATTGATCCCCAAGCAATAGAATACCTTGCTTGCGTTAAACACGACAATGGACCTTTAAGCCCTTCAATATTTGGAAGTCGATTAGAATCTGGAACTTTTACATTTTTCATGAATAATTCTGAAGTAATTGAGGCTCTTAAACTCATTTTCCCATGGATATCAGAAGTAGTAAATCCTTCCATTCCTTTTTCTAATAAAAATCCTCTAATAATGCCATCATTGTCTTTAGCCCATACCACTGCAACATCAGCAATCGAACCATTTGTAATCCACATTTTTGAACCATTGATTATCCAATCATCTCCATCTTTGACAGCTTTTGTAGCCATACCCCCCGGATCTGACCCATGATTTGCTTCAGTTAAACCAAAACATCCTATTGCTTTCCCAGAAGCTAGTAATGGTAGCCATTTTTCTTTTTGTTCTTCTGTACCATATTCATATATAGGGAACATAACTAACCCGCCTTGGACACTACAAACTGATCTTAAACCTGAATCCCCTTTTTCAAGCTCCTGCATTATTAATCCATAAGCATTGCTACTGACTTCGCTGCCTCCATATTTCTTAGGTAATGTGGCGCCAAAAAATCCCAGCTGTCCCATTTTTGGAATTAAATCAAGGGGGAAAGAACCTTTTTCATAATACTCATTTACTATAGGACTAAATTCTTGTGAAACAAATTCATTTGCTGTTTTTTGAATCAAAAGCTCTTCATCGTTCAACGAAGAAGTAATATTGCAGAAATCTGGACCAATATATTTCATATGTTAATATAATAAATCTGAAATGTTGTCAAACAATATAGAATTTGTGGCAATTATTGGGTCTGTAACAAGGGTTTTCTTTTGATTATATAGAATATTTTTACCATCAATTTTTTTCATCACTCCACCAGCTTCATTAATGATACAATCTCCAGCACAAATATCCCATTCATTCTTTGGAGCAACGCTTGCAGCAATATCATAAATACCAGATGCTGATAATCCTAATTTATATGCAATGCTACCAATAGATTTAATGGAGAAAAAATTACTTTTATAATTACTCCATAGACCTTTAGTATGTTCAGATCTGCTAACAATAAGCGATGCGTCCTTTATATTTTCTTTAGTGGAGATTTTTATTTGATCTCCGTTTAAAAATGATCCTTTATTCTTTTGAGCATAAAACATCTCGTCTGAACAAGGATTATATATTACCCCCACTACAGGAATCCCATTTTCAACAAGAGCAATACTAACGCAAAATTCAGGTAATCTTTTAATAAACTCTTTGGTGCCATCTAAAGGGTCAACAATCCAGACACGATTTTTATCTAATCTTGCATCTGTATCAACAGTCTCTTCAGAAAGCCATCCATCATGAGGGAATTCACCGCTTAAAAACTTAAAAAGATATTTATCAGCCTCATAGTCTGCAATAGTAACAGGGCTATTACCTGAATCTATTTTGTATTTGATATCTTTAGAATCAGATTCTAAGTGTTTTATTAATATTTTTCCTGCATTGCGAGCGGCAACTTTTGCGGCGATTAATTCTTCATTAAACATAGATTGTTCAGATTATATACATTTTAAACTTAAAAATCGTTAAATTCCTTTCGAAATTGAGGACAGAATTGAAGAGTTATTATTTTTTGTTTTTTAAAATTAGAATTGATAAAGATTTTTTATTCCTATTTATTCTCTCCTCTTTTCACTAAAAGTTAAATATTTGCTCTTAAATAAGAGTAAAGTTAGAGGCTATAATGAAAAAAGAAATTTATATTAGTGAAAGCATCGGAGAAACCCGAATAGCTGTCAAAGAGAATGGTAAACTTGCAGAAGTGCATGTTGACAAACAATCACAAGAACGTACTGTAGGCAATATTTATAAAGGAGTTGTTGAGAATGTTATTCCAGGAATGCAAGCTGCTTTTGTAAATATTGGACAAGGCAATAATGCATTTCTACCTTTCTCTGAAATATCAGATCCAGAATTGATAGATAATTCAAGAAAGAATTCAAACCAATCTAAAGAAATAAATGTTCTTCTAACCCCAGGACAAGAAATTATCGTTCAAGTAATTAAAGAACCATTTGACAAAAAAGGGGCTCGTATTACAACAGATTTATCAATTGCTGGTAGATTTATTGTTTTAGTTCCGAATTCAAAATATGTTGGGGTCTCAAAAAAAATGAGAGATAAATATGAAAGAAGAAGATTGAAAAAAATAGCATTTGAAATCAAAAAACATGGATTAGGTATAATTATAAGAACTGTTGCAGAAGGAAAAACAGAAAAACAAATACAAAATGATTATGCAAATCTAGAAAAGAAATATAATGAATTAATTGCGGCTGCTGAAAAAGCTACAGGCCCTACATTAATTCATAACGATTTAGAAATGACATCAAGCGTTCTAAGAGATTTAATAGGTGATAAAGTCGAAAAAATTGTAGTGGATTCAAAAAATAATTTCAAAAAAATACAAAAAATTATCAAAGAGGATTCTTTAGAAATAGAAGATTTAGTTCAACATTATAAAAAAAGAATACCTCTGTTTAAAGAAGAAAAAATTGATACTGAATTAATGAAATTATTAAGAAAAAAAGTATGGCTAAAAAGTGGAGCATATTTAATTATCGAAAGAACAGAAGCAATGGTTGTAGTTGATGTCAATAGTGGAAAATTTGTTGGTAAAAAAGGGCATGAAGAAAATTCTCTAAAAATTAATTTAGAAGCGGCAAAAGAAATTGCAAAACAGCTAAGACTAAGGCACTTGTCAGGATTAATCTTAATTGACTTTATTGATATGGTTGCTGCTGCTAATAGGAAAAAAGTATATCTTGAGATAAAAAAAGAATTAAAGAAAGGTCGTGCAAAAGTAGCTATATCAGAAATATCTGAATTTGGTGTTTTAGAAATGACTAGGGAACGTACTGGATTAAGCATCGTTGATTCACTCACAGAATCTTGTGATGATTGCAGAGGAATAGGAAGAATAATATCAAAAGATACATTATTAACACAAATTGACTACTGGTTACGTGATTACAAGCAAAAAAACAAAGATTTAAGACTAAAATTATTTTTACATCCTGAAATTGCTCATTATCTTAAAAAAGAACAAAAAAAGGCATATATTCGTCTTATGTGGCAAAATTTTGTTTATTTAAAGATAATTGAAGATATTAACGTTGAAAAAAATAATTTTAAATTCACAAAAATAAACAGTGATGAAGATATTACAAGTAAAATAGTCACTTGAAAGATACTAAATTAGCTATTAAGTTCTCGCGCTATGATTGCAATTGTAGAAATATACGGAAAACAGTACAAGGTCGCTAAAGGCGACACTATTACAGTTAATTCTAAGATTGACTTAGACATAGGTAAAACTGTCAAATTTGATACTGTAAAAGCGGTTTTTGATAAGGATAAAAATATCTTTAATCCTAAAGAATTAAATAAATACAAAGTAAGTGCTAAAATAGTTGACCATTCTAGAGATAAAAAAATAACCGTCATTAAAAAGAAAAGAAGAAAAGGTTATCAAAGAAAGAATGGACATAGACAAGACTTAACTATGATTGAAATTCAATCAATCACTGGTGGTACAAAAAAAACTGTTAAAAAAGCTGACAAAGAAGCATAAAGAGGTACAGGCATGGCTCATAAGAAAGGACAAGGAAGTTCAAGAAATGGAAGAGATTCCGTATCAAAAAGATTAGGGGTAAAAATCTCTGATGGACAAGCAATTCTTTCTGGAGGCATTATTCTTAAGCAGCGCGGCACAAAATACCACGCAGGAAGAAATGTCAAAAGATCAAATGATGATTCATTGTTTGCCACATCAAATGGAACTGTCAGATTCAGCAAAAAAGGTAAAAATACTTTTGTAAGCGTAATTGCTAAAGATTAAAATGCCAAGAACAAAAATATCATTAATTGGTGGTGGTCAAGTTGGAGGAAATATTGCACTTCTTGCAGCACAAAAAGAACTAGGAGATATTGTAATTATTGATATTCCTGAAGCTGAAAATTTTATCAAAGGTAAAGCTCTAGACATATCACAACTTCTTCCTCATGACGGTTTTGATTCTAAATTAGTTGGATCATCAAATTTTGAAGAAATAAAAGATTCTGATGTAGTAGTTATTACTGCAGGATTTCCAAGACAGCCTGGAATGGATAGAGAAGATTTACTAAGTAAAAATTTATCTATCATGACAAATGTAGCAAAACAAGTCAAAGAATATGCTCCAAATGCATTTGTTATTGTTGTATCTAATCCATTGGATGCTATGGTTTATGCATTTTATAAAGTCTCTGGTTTTGCAAAAAATAAAGTTGTTGGAATGGCAGGAGCATTAGACAGTGCACGATTCAGATCGTTTATAGCTGCAGAAACTAATCTTTCTTCACAAGATGTTACATGCATGGTGCTTGGTGGGCACGGAGATACAATGGTACCAGTTAGCAGACTAGCTAATGTAGGAGGAGTTCCATTGAGTGCATTATTAAGTGAAGAAAAAATTTCTGCCATTGAAGAGCGAACAAGATTTGGTGGTGGTGAAATTGTAAAACTATTTGGCAAAGGATCAGCATTTTATGCTCCAGCACAATCTGCAATAGAAATGGTTGAAAGCTTTGTTAGAGATAAAAAACGAGTAATTCCGTGTGCTTCATTATGTGAAGGTGAATTTGATATCAATGGATATTTTATTGGTGTACCAACAGTAATTGGTGGCAATGGAGTAGAAAAAATTCTTACATTTGACCTCAATGAAGAAGAAAAAAATGCATTGGAAAACACTCTTGCCGAAGTTAAAAAAACAGTCGAAGAAACTGGTTTATAAAAACTTTATTAAAATAGTTTTTTTCTTATTTTTATTTCCTTTAAACAATCTATACGGACAATCCCCTCTTTACATCAATGAAGAAATGGAAGGTTCATTTTCTCAAGGAACAATGAAAGGAAGTATTAATAGATATTTCTCTGAAGATGCATACTATATTAAAAGTAATTTCCAGGTTAAAATACTTCGTCTTTTTAATATTAAAAGAGAGGAAGGCTATATTATATCGCTTGAAGATTCTTTGGTAACAAAGATTAATCATAAAAAAAAGAAATATGCGGTTTATTCACTTTCAGAATTTATAGAAGATGATGATGGCAATAGACAAGGAGGACCACCAGAAAGAAATGAAGAAAGTGAAGATGAAAAAAGTGAAGATGAAAATAATGTGAATGTTGAAATTTCAGAAAAAGTTGAATTATTAAATAATTTTGAAACTAGAAAAGCAAAAATTATTATTAAAGATGACGAAGATGAAGAAGAACTAAAAATGAATATCTGGTTTACAGAAAAAACATTAAAAGCACCAATTATCGAATTAACACGTAAAAAATTAAAAAATATGTTTAAGGGATCAATACCTCCGAGCTTAGGTTTTAATGAAATGAATATCCCATTTGAAGATTATAATATCAATAAAGATGCTGTAAATGTAAGATTTGAAACAATTAATGAAAATGGAACATTTACTTATAGCTTATTAGAATATTCAAGCAAAGATTTATTACCAGATATATTTAAAATTCCTAAAAATTATAAAAAGGTAAAAAAATTATAGAAATACTATCGCAACGAATCAATATTTCTTTTTAAACCTTTATACTTAGTACGTTTTACAGCAGAGTTTTTAAAATTTGATTTAAAATTTTCTTCATTCAAATTTTCCCAATCTGATTTAAAAAAATTGATTAATGAATCTCTTGCTTCAAAATGTTTATCTTTTTTTATCTTTTCAAATTTGATATTCCACGGACAAACTTCTTGACATATGTCACACCCATAAATCCAATTATGTAAATCTTCATGTTCAAAATCTTCTCTATACTCAATAGTGAGATAAGAAATACATTTATTTGAATCAATTTTATATTCTGTTAATGCATTTGTTGGACAAGAATCAATGCAGGCTGTGCAGCTTCCACACAAATCTTCTTCAAAAGGAGAATCATAATCTAATCTTTGATCAATTAATATCTCTGCCAAGAATACCCAACTTCCTAATTCTTTTGTAAGCAAATTAGTATTTTTACCTTGCCAACCAATTCCTGCTTTTTGAGCCCATTGTTTTTCCATAATTGGTGCAGTATCAACACATAAAATTATTTTCATTGATGGATTATGCTTTAAAATTTCATTTTTTATATCATATAATTTCTTCTTAATAATTTTATGATAGTCGTCGCCCCAAGCATAATTGCTGAATTTCACTTCTGAGTTGTAATCTTTTGAAAATTCTGAGCTTCGTTTTGTAAAATAATTAAAAGCTAACGAAATGACTGTTTTGACTTCAGGAAAATAATTAAATATATCAGCGCGTTCTTCTTTTCTTGATTCTATCCATTGCATTGTTCCATGATGCTTTGATTCTATCCATTTATCAAAAAATTTATCAGGATCAATATTTTCCTTTGGATTTGCAAAACCAATTTTTTCAAAACCTAATTCGATAGATTTTTTTGAAATAATATTTTTAAGATTTTTTTCTACCATTTTTCCTCAGAATTTTGATCATATCTTGATAAAAAGCTTCTTCTCTTTTATAAGGAGGAGATAATTGAATTCCTTTTTCAAATATTGCTAAGGTATCATCAAATCTTCCCAGTTTTTGATAAGTTTTGCCAAGCCAATAGTATGTACCTATATATTCAGGTTCTAAATTTATACTTTCTTCAAAATAACCAAGGGCAATTTCAAAAGAGCCTAATGGAGGTTCTTCAAAGATAATTTTTGCTAAACCTCTAGATACTTTACCCAAATCTGCCAATCGATAATGCCATTGCCCCATTACATTATAGCAATATGGATCGGTAGGAAGTTTTTTAATTGCCTCCATTGAATGAAATTCAATAATCTTAGCGCCTTCAATCTGAGATCTGACAGGAAGTTTTTCAAGTTTTTTCCCATATGCCAAGGCATACCACTTATGCACTTGCCCATTAGTTGAATCAATTTTTATAGCTTCATTGATATAGTCCATTGCTTTATCTAAATGATACAAATCCATCTTTTTATCATATGTTTTTTCTGATAGCAAGTGATGTGCTGCAGAAAGTCTTATTATTACATCCAAATTTTGAGGATATTCAGTGTTAAGCTTATTTAAAGGAACAATAACTTCTTCAAAATTTCTGTTTTCTAGATCTGAATCAATTGTTTCAAAATCTTGGCTCAATACAAAGCTATTAAAAAGTATTAAGAGGGTAAGATATTTCACTTTTTATGGATAAAATAATAAAAATACTGGCTGATGATCTGATATTCTACCATCAACAGTATTTGGGGTAGTATTAGTTTCTGTTGGAGTATCAATAACCCCCATTGTTGCTGTTTGCTCATACTGAAATAGAGGTTGATTAATTATTATATGATCAAAATGTGCTGGCGAATATGAACTTGTCCAACCTTGCCAGGAATATCCACTACTTGGACCTGTCATGATATCTTGATCGACCATAGAGAAGCTTGTAGAAGAAGCAATGTTAGGATCAGTAAAAGGGCTAATTGTTGGATTAGTAACAGATTGATCTCCGACATTATTAAAATCGCCTGCAATAATGACATTGTCAGTTGATCTATTATTGATAATATAATCAGTTAATAGTAAGCTAGCATGATGTCTTCTGGTGGTTTCATCTCCCGGATCACTGCTATCATATGTATCATCTCCACAGCATTTATAATGCACATCAATAACATATAGATCCATTGATTTTGTTCCGTCTGTCCATGTAATATAATTTTCCATTGGAGGACGACTAGCAAATTGATATTGTGCATTATTCTCATAATCTGAGTCACCATCATTGCTATTGGGTGTATCGGCCCATAGTTCATTCTTAGAATTGAAAGTAATAGTGCTATTTTTATATACTAAAGCAAATCCTAGATTGCCAGATTCGTCATCTACGACATAAGAATAATCATTCATTGAATTAACCATATTAATTAATTCAGATTCACTTGAAATTTCCTGAAATAGATATATATCCGCATTCCACGCTTCTAGTAAATTTTTGACATAGCTTGTAGTCGTACTATGTTGTGGGAATTGTCTAATATTCCATGTAACAATTTCTATTTGATTGAGCTGGTCTAGATTAGTTGCATTGGGGAAATCATAAGGATCATCTCCAGGTAGACCATTCCCATCTGGTTCGGTTTCGGTAGGGGAAGAACCTCCACCACCACAAGCAAAGATTGCTAATAATACAATAAGAAATAATCTATTGATGATTTGATGCATAGATATAATTTACTAACAAAGTTCCTACCTGCTCTAAACTTTTTGGTGAACAATTTTCAGGGATATCTTGCTGGGTATGCCAATGATTATAAAATAAATTAGGATATTTAAAATCAATAATATCAATAGTAGGAATTTGAGCATGCTCCCATAATGGAACATGATCATCATAAATTTCTTCACCAACTTTTTTCTCAAACGCTTTAAGAGATAGCTTTTCTGCTAAATCCCAAATTTTTATTACTTCATCTGGAGCAATATTATAAGAATATCTTTCTATTGGAATATTTAACTGTTTATCAGCAACCATATCAATGATAATTCCAAAATTTGGTTTTTTAATAGGTAGATTTTTAGCAAAAAATTCTGATCCTAATGCATAAGTATTGGGATGATAAGAAATTCCTCCATCTTCTGCATCAAAGAATACCATATCAATGCCAATAGGTGGATTATTTGTAGAAAATATATCACACAAAGTCATTAATACTGCTGTTCCACTTCCACCATCATTGGCTCCCAATACTGGTAGGTTCCTATTTTGAAGATTTTTATCTTGATCTGATATGGAACGAGTATCCCAATGCGCTCCAAGCAATAATCTGTATTTCGCATCTTTATTAAATTGGACAACAAAATTCTTTCCTTGTCTTATTGTTTCAGTGACAGGTTCAGTATATTCAAATTCTTGGATGATAACATTTTGATCATAATTTTTTAAAAAATTTTCTAAATATATTGAAAATTCTTCATGCCCAGAGGAACCAGGATTCCTTGGACCAAATTCACATTGCTTTTCTATATACTGAAATGCTTTCACTCCATCAAAGCCAGGAACTGGAATTGGCTCTTCTTGGCTACACGCAAATAGTAAAAACAATACTATTAAAAATTTAATTTTATCCCCTAATTGCAACATTAATATTTACTCCAAAATCTCTATCTATTCTTCTACCTGTAAGTCTTGTATCATTTTCTCTGTATTCATAAAAAAGGCTTCCAGATATATTATCAGTTAAAGCATAAGTTACTCTTAAAATTGTTTTCCATGAATTAACAAAGTTTTGTTCAGCAAAATTTATTTTATCCTTTGATCCTTCTTCTTTTTTCTTACTCACATCAAAATTTAACGTAAGATTAATATTATTTTTTAAATCAACATTCCTTTCTGTAAATGGTAATGGGATACGAATTCCTCTTGTAAAATTATATGTGATACTTGCAAGTATGCTATTTTCTGATATATAAGTCAATCCATTTGCAACCTCATCAAGCGTATGGGTTATATTGCTTCTAATATTTGTTGAAATTCCATTTTTAAAAGAAGTTGTGATGCCAAGCAAAGGAGAAAAGCTTCTTGTTATACGAGAAAACTGTATATCATCATTGTTACTATCAATAAAAGAAGATATTTGAAATAAATTAATATCACTGGTTCCACTTTCATTAAATCTCCAAGAAACAGTTTGTTTGCCATTGAATGCATGTTCCATTGAAAGAGATTTTACATAAGGACTAATAAATTTTATCTTTTCAAGTCCGCCAATACGAAATGACCAATTCGAAAATGGTAATCCGCTAGACAAGTGTTCACCATAAGAGAAATAGTCTCTGTTTACTGATCGAATATCAATACCATAACCATTTAAATTGGAAGAAACACTTTCAGAAAATGAAACGCTCATTGATGTAGTTGGATTGAATTTTATTCCACTTCTAATAGACAATGATTTTTTAATATCATCAACCCCAGTATTGAAACCAACTTCAGGAGCATATTCTAATCCGTGTGAATCGGAAAATCCAAGTCTATAGTTTAGCGGAATACTTCCCTGCACTCCATTTGAACTTAAATTGGTTGTATTATTTATAGTAAATGATAATGGTTCAATCTTTTTTGACCAGCCATATATTTTTTCCATTCGAAGACTATCATTAATTTTTCTTTTGTTTTTTCTTTCTGAGCTTTTTTTATCAGAGTCATTAGATTTTTCTAAATCATCATCGCCCATATCAACAGAAACAGATCCAACGTCTTCTCTAGACCTTGTTCGTGTTTTAGAGCTAGCTGTATTTCTTTTGGAAGCTGGAGTATAAAATATTTCAATTACCTCAGTTGGAGAAAGACTAAAATTAAATCCACTATTTCTTACCGAAACAATATTTGCTCCATCAAAAACACTAGACTTAGGTTTGTTCCATGAATAATTAGCATTATATGTGAAATTTGGTGAAAACCAAGAAATCCATTTAGGTGAAAAATTAGAAGCAAACGATTCAGTATTGTTTGTTCTATCTCCAGTTTCAAAATCTGTTAATGCTTTCAAAACTTCATCTCGATATTCTGCCATATCACTTTGTATATTTTTAGTATAATTAAATTGAAGATTATCAAAGACTTTATAAGAAACACTAAAATTTCTGGTTAACCCTAGATTAAAGTCATCAATAACATCTTCTACTGATCTAGACTGTTTCTCAACTAAGCTTTGATTTAACTTAATGCTACTATTAAATGAGCTAGGAGTATAAAAAAACTTTGTTTTGCTCATATTCTCACCCACAACAGGTATTTTTTCTAACCACTCAAAAGCTTCAATATAATTGTCACTTGGAAATCTAAGGTTGTAATCCAAGCTAGTAGTAAATCTATCGGTATCAACGCTTTTCATAATTTCATCAGATCGATTCTGTGTAGATGCATTAAATGTTGTACTCAAATTATCAATAGTATATCTGATAAAAGGATTCTCTGACTTTATTTTTTTGGAAATTTTACCATTCATACTGATAGTAGAAGATTGTGTAATAACTGAATCTGGTGCGCTCGCTCCAGTTCTAATATCAGTGCCAGGTAAAAATTTTGGAGTGTTATTTTGCATATTGTATGTCACATTAACAGGGAATGCAATTCCTAAATTTTGTGGTAAAAATTTTCCTAATTCGATTTGATTAGTAAAGATAAATGTCTCAGTGCTTACATTGCTTCCAAGGCGTTCTTGCAATACATGAAAGTCAGCATCTTTTCTGATATACGATATTGTACTCCGATTGAGATCAGATAAATTAAATTCTGATTTTAATCTTACAGCTGTACCTCTTTCTTTCTTAACTCCACTAAGTCGCAATTCATCAAGCCACAATTCTCCACTAATAGGATGTTCTGAACTATTTTCAACTCCAGCAATGAAATATTGCAATCTAGAGAGTGAAGGATTGCCTACAATCTCTATCGTCTTGTATTCATTGTTGTTTTCATCGATAAATGAATAACGCTTATAATTTGTTGAATCAACAAAAGTATCATTGGGATTAATTTTTTCAAGAGAACTTTCATCAGTATTTTTGAGCGTGGTCAACCAATCTAAATTCAAATCAATAGAATTGCGATTTTGGTCTTCATCCCATCCATCATAAATTGGCTGACTCAACCGATAATATTCTTCTCCATTGCCAAACTCAATAAATAATTGAACATCAGTTTGGTTTTCTTCTATATCTACACTATTCCCATGTACATACATTTTCATCTTATCATAGATTAAAAAACTTTGTGCTTTCTCACTATTTTCAAAAGAAAGTATTTTTTTTGCAGCGCCTTTAGTATCAGGATTAAGATTATCAAATTTTAAAACAAGCGATTGTTCTTTTGATCTAATTTGATTGATTTCATCATACTCCCCATATACTCCCTTCGGTGGTATATAATTAGGATTATCTTCATCATTAACAACTGTAACTAAAAAAGTACTATCTTGCACTGTATATTCATTGTCTGATGCAAGTGATGTCCCCATTGATTCCCATGTATTACCTACTAACTCTATTCTTGCTATTTCTAAGGTAGAAGTTTGGTTAACACCAGATACGATTAATCTTAAATATCGTATCTCACTTAAAGTAATATCTTGTATCTGGGTAAAATGACTAATTGGAATTCTAACAAGTTTCCAACCTGTTTCAACCCCATTCACTTCTGTTGAACCTGCAATATATGTTGTATCGCTCAGAGAAATGGTTTTTGTAAAATAATCATTAGTTCTATCTAAAAATCCTGACTTATCTAAATCTTCAGAGTCAGGGTATTTTCCTCCTGGTTGAATACGATCACCAGTACCATTTCCTTCAGTGCCATTAACAAATTCATAATTTGAACTGCCTTCTAAATAATCCCAATTATCACCATTTGGATCATTTGGATTAATATCAGATGATACATTGATAATTACTGATTCCCCAGATGATAAATAATCTTGATAATTTAAACCAGTGCTATCCAAACAATTACCCCAACCATCTTCGAATGAGTCAAAACATCCATCTAGGCCAGTATCTTCATTGTCTTCTAAGAATCCATTCCCCAACGCTAAACCAGCATCAGGTATATCTTCGTTGTTAAGGATACCGTTCCCATCATAATCTTCACTAATCTTACCCAAATCAACTGTCAAATTTCCAGCGTCTCCACGTAACCAGATTTCAACAAATTTTGTCCTGGTTTGATCATAGTCTCCAACAAACATTGGTGCAGTAATTCCAGCCCATAATGAATCAGGATTAGATGTTTGTTGATGTTCATATGGTTCAAGATTCATTACCAATATATCAGTTGTTAAATTCTGCGCTCTTTGAGATGTGGATACATTTGGCCAAATATTATTAGTCAATACTTGAGAGAAAGGATTATACCAATACATCTTTAATCTATTTCGCTGATTGAATTCTTGATTATTATTTTCAATATCTAAAGGTGCAGAAGATTTATGCCAAAATCTGCGCAAGATTGACGGATTTGTAATGCGTTTTG
>CAYZYM010000003.1:0-4872 GCA_964482595.1 uncultured bacterium
TAATTAATAATATAGTCTGTATTTCGTGAAGCATGGAATAGTTCTGTATCCCATTCTCTACCTGCTATATCATCCATAAAAGAGTTAAGTCCTTCATCCATCCAAGTCCACTGGCGTTCATCTGAATTCACTATCATAGGAAACCAAAAATGTCCAACTTCATGAATAATCACTCCAATTAACCCTCTTTTAGTGCGTTCGGAATAAGTCCCATCTTCTTCAGGTCGATATCCATTAAAACAGATCATTGGATATTCCATACCCATATAATTGATATGAGCTGAAATTGCTACTGGATATGGGTAATCAAACGTGTATTTTGAATAAACTTCCACTGTATGTGCTACAGCCTTTGTAGAATATTGTCCCCACAAAGGTTCTGCTTCATTTGGATAATATGACATTGCCATCACTGTATTTCCACCAACCTCAACGCCAATAGCATCCCAAATATATTTTCTTGATGTAGCAAATGCATAATCACGAACATTATCTGCTTTGAAGTGCCAAGTTTTTTTATCTTCAGATTGAGTTTTTTCGTTTTCTAAGGCTTCAGAATTAGTTACAATCTTCACAGGCTCATCAGCAGTTTCTGATTCTTTTAATCTGATTATTTGTTCTTTAGATAATACTTGTTGTGGATTTTGTAATACACCGGTAGCACCAAGAACATGGTCAGCAGGCACAGTAATTTTTACATCATAATCTCCAAAAATTAATGTGAATTCTCCTCTGCCTAAAAATTGTTTATTTTGCCATCCATAAACATCATTATACATACACATGCGTGGGAAAAACTGTGCAATGGTATAAATATAATTATCATCTTCTTCAAAATATTCATATCCGGATCTACCACCATCTCTTATATGATCATTGATATTATACCACCATTTAATTTTAAATTTATAGGATTGGCCTGAACGAATTGGTTCCGGTACATCAACACGCATCATAGTTTTATTAATAATGTAAGGAAGATCACGATTTAAGCCATCTTTCACATGTTCAATTTTGAATCCACCATCAAAATCACGATAGAAATTCTTTAATGTGCTCAAAGGAATGGATTCACCTACTTGAACTTTTTCCCTTCCTCTTTGCGCACCAAAATCACCACTTGTCTGCACTTTATAACTATCGGAATCTAATGCTCGAACATTCTGATCGAGCTGTACCCAAAGATATGGTATAGGATGCGGACTATTATTGTGAAATGTAATGGTTTCTTCTCCATACAAACGTTGAGTATCATCATCTATAATAAGATCCATTACATAGTCAGCTTCTACTTGCCAATAATCTTCTCCTGGATATCCAGCAGCAGTGCGATATGTGTTTGGAGTTGTAATCTCTTCATTAAGCTGTTTAAACTTATTGACGTTTGCTTGAGCAAAGATCAGTGAAAAACAAAATAATGTTGCTAAAATTTTCTTAAACATATAAATCTCCTATTTTTGATAACATATTTGAATTAGAATTCAATGTAATAAGTAAATAATAATGTTGTAAATAAAAAAAAGATGTTAGTTTTGGGCTGTAAGGAGAACACAATGATAAAAAAAATACTTTTTATTCAAAATAGAACTGATATCAAGCGTTCTAATTTTTTTGATCACTGGGAAAATATTCATGCGCCTCATATGGTAAAAATATTGAACCCTGTTAAGTATGTATTGACTTTCTTTGAAGAAGATATCGAAGGAGGCTGTTGCGGAATGGCAGAATTATGGTTTAATTCTGAAGAAGACTACCAAGAAGCAATGAAAAAACGTGAAAGCGATTTTGGAAAATCTGATAATTGGCACGATGTTGCAAAAGCATGGCCTGATTTAGATCGATACGAATACACAGGTAAAGAAATTAAAATTATTGACAATACTAATGAATCGCCTGAATGAACGATTAGCACTTATTGTTGTAGTTGTATTACTTATTCTTTTTAGACAATCAATTCCAGAATTACAAGTTGGGGATATTGTATTCCAAGATTTAGATTGTGGCCCTCCATGTCAAGCAATTGAAGCGGTAACATCAGGGTACAACGGAGCTCAACTTTCACATAATGGCATTATTACTGAAGTAAACGGTAAAAAATTTAACCAAATTTTTGTTGTAGAAGCAATTGGTGATGGTGTAGTAAAAACACCTCTAGATGAATTCCTTGAACGTAGCGATAAAGTAATTGTAGGTAGGCTAAAATCAGATTATACCTATATGATTCCTGATGCGATCAGTTATATTGAGAATTCTATTCTAGGGAAGCCATATGATTATATTTTTGACTTAAAAGATGATACATACTACTGTTCAGAAGTAATCTACAAAGGCTTTCAAATAGTTGATTCCAAACAAAATTTATTTATTGTTAACCCAATGACATTTAACGAGCCAAATACCAATAATCCATTTGTACACTGGGTAAGCTATTATGAAGAACTAAATGCAGAAATTCCAGAGGGTGAACTTGGATTGAATCCAGGAAGCATGTCCCGATCAGACAAACTAGACATTATCCATATATTTAATAAACCAACTGGAATGGAATAATGGAATTTCTAGGACAACATTATACTATTTCATTTGCTATGTTAATTGTTTGGATCCTTACTTACTGGTATGGGAAAAAAATTGATGACAGCGACAAGGTAAAATTTGGATATTTTTTAATTGGAATCAGCATTGTTCAAGAATTTGCAGATTATATTGGAAGATATTATGGTAGCATTAATGGGCTATATGATTTTCAACTATTAAAAGAGCTACCATTGCAACCATGTCACTTTGCTTACTTCTCTATTTTGCTTGCAATTTATACACGTAAACAAATATTCTTTGATATTGGATATTTTTTTGGAATTTCTGGTGCTCTACTTGGAATTATTACCCCTGGCAATGATGGTATTTATAGTTTATGGTCTAACCTAACAGCACACTTTCAACACTCATTCATTATTATGAATATTATGTGGTGTGTTTCTGCATTAAATATGGGTTGTACAAAACGTTCCATTCTGAATGCATTTTTATTTTTAAATATTATGATAATTCCAATTGGATTATTTGATATTATGACGGGACAGAATTATTTCTTCTTAATGAGAGCACCTGAATTGCTGGTATATAACCCTTTATTGCCAATCACCACTTGGCCATGGTATATCTTATGGATTGAATTCATATTCTTTCCATATTGTTATTTATTCTATTTATTGGTGCGAAAAGACTAGCTATCAAAAGAAGCTTTTAATTCTGGATAGGTTTCACGATATAAACATTGTTCACATGAATCTGTATCAAGCGCAGGAACAGAATCGTCTTGTAAACAATCATATAGTGCATCAACTGTGGGGTCAATCCAATCAGTATTTAAAGAGAATTCAACAAGAGTTCTTCTAAAATGCATTGAATCTCCAAGATAGGGTTTACTAGCATCGCCATTATAATACATTAAGTATCCAGCTGTTGAAACTGAGAACCCATTTTTTTGTAGTAACCAGCTATATATTTCTAATTGTCTTTTATAAGTTTCACCACCACCAAAAACATCTTTGGGGGTGTTCAAAGGAGCTTGACGGGCAGTAGCTTTAAAGTCAACAACCACCAGCTCATCTTTTTCATTAACCATAATATCATCGACTCCTCCGTAAAAGAGTATATTATATTTTTCATGCAGATATTGAATTCCTTTTCTAGTGGATTGCCAGTCTCCTAAATCTGGATGATGAAATGGTTTAATATTCAAATTATATTCTTTAAAAAGCCCATGCGGTCTATCTTCTTTTCTGCAATGTTCAACTTCTTTTTTCAGTAAAGTATCTACTGCAGAATTAATAGCCCATCCTGGTCCTGAAGGCTCTCTAAAACCTAATCGTACTTCAAAATAAAAACATCTTTCACAATTGCAAAATGATTCAATTTTCCCACGACTTAATTTAAATGGAGATGAACTATTGGGATTATATTTCCAATCTTCTCCAACAATAGGGTTATACTTTCTTTGATAGCTCATAATTAATCAACATCCAATGGATCAAACTTCTCTTGCCATGCTAAAGATTGTGCTTTGTTTGCAACAGAAAGATGCTTCATGTCTTCAGCAGCAATAGTAAAATTTAAATCTAAGTTTTCTTTTAAACGTTCATAGTTAACAGATTTAGGAAGCACTGGATATCCAAGCTGGATAGACCATTTTAACAATAGCTGCGCAACGGTAACGTTATATTTTTTTGCCACCTCTAAAAAGGGAATAGCTGGATCATTTTTCATTGCTTCAGGTTTTGAATTCCAACGAGACCCTTCACGCCAATTTGGTAAAGGAGCTAAAGTGGAGTATGCAATTGGTAAAATACTATGTTTATGCATATATGCTTCTAATGTATCTGGCACCATATGATAAGGATGAATCTCAATTTGATTGGCAACAGGCATTTCTAGTTGAGCATCTTGAATTTCTTTAATATGCTTTACATTATAGTTAGAAACACCAATATGCTTTACTTTGCCCTGTTTTTTTAATTCAATCATTGCTTCCCACAATTCTACTCTGGAATTGGTTGCAAATGGACTGTGAATCAGATATAAATCAATTTCATTTAACTGAAGGAGTTTTAAACTTTGTTCACAGGCTTCTATAGCACCGCTAAAAGTTTGAAATGTGTCATCACAATACATCCCAGGCCACATTTTAGTTGTAACAAAGATATCTTCTCTAGGAATAGAAGAAGATACAAGTGCATTTCCAACCCCTTCTTCATTTTGATATATCTGAGCAGTATCAATATGACAATATCCTAAATTGAGTGCATCAGTGCATACACGTTCAGCATCATCGTTGGGAATAAGCCAAGTCCCAAGACCAATCATTGGCAT
>CAYZYM010000004.1:0-2981 GCA_964482595.1 uncultured bacterium
TAGAGTCTACAGTATAGACTTTACGTAAATCGCTAGCCAAACCCTTAACAATCGCTTCATTTCCTGGTCTAAAACCTAACAAGACATAGTCTTCATACTCTACTAATTCAAACTCTTGGTTAATTTCTTCTAATGCATCAAGAGCCATATACAATCCATCAGGCCACAAGCACGTAATATAAATTTGATGACCATTACGCAATACTTGTCTCATCACTCCCAATGTCATTGGATGAATTTCCGGTTTAGTGCTTGGACCGTAGTCAAATGACATTAATACTTTTGAGTTAGCAGGTATTTCTGCAATTGCATTATAAACTTTTTCAGTTGTTGGTGTTGTTCTGATTGGCAAATCTATTGGGCGCATTAACGGTATTAATACTGCTAGACCAATTAATAGGAATATAAATCTTCTATCGACAGAACCTAATTTTAATATCATATCTTCTAAAAATCGCATTATTGGTCACCTATATATGATTTTTCTAATCCAAATATGTAACGCAAGCTGGTCACAATAATCCCTAAACCAATTCCAATCATAATTGCTCTTGCCCCTGCTAAATTTGGAACCGTATAAATCCATTCTTGTAGTGATGGTAAAAAGAAGATTGCAGGTTCAGTTGAACTCCAGTTCATCTCCATTCCCAAGATAGTAACTCCTGCTAAACCTAATACAAATACACCAAAAACAATCTTGCGACTCTTTATGTAAGTATTGACAAAAATTGTTCCAACAAATACCAATAGATACATTACCATCCAAGGCGTAATTAAACTTCCAACAGGAACTCTACCCAACATAATAATAATGCCAGCCAACAATAATAACGTCGCCTCAAAATTTCTTGCTCTAAATGCTCTATATGATGCTGAAGCAACATAAAATGCTAGCAATGCAAACATAGTTGCAGATAATGGAGTAAAAATATTATCAAACATCCATTTAAATAAACCGCCTTCTGTTGAAATGTGCGCTCCCCATTCTACTGCTTTTACAGTCTCAGCAGATCCAGACGCTAGAATCGCTTCTTCAGCTGCGCCTTGAGTAAAGTACACTTCTTCTCCTACAAAAAAAGCTCCCTTCATAAAGAAACCAATCGTAAAAGCAAAAAAGAAGGATACTATAGCAACCACACTATACTGCCATCCTGATTGTCTTTTTACTACTTTTAAAAATTGTAATTTTAAAAGATTTAATGCCCCAAGAAAGATTGCAAAACTTGCAATAATATCATACCATTGAGTTGCATCATCATTGACAAATCCTTCAACTGATTCATTATCAATAAACCATCCAAACAAAGTTAAAGATCCAAAGAATGCAACAATTCCAATTGGGATATATCTCTTTAAAATCATTCTATAAACCCAACCATGTTAAGAGATTAAAACTAGTTAATCCTAAATCTGACAAAGCACGCGATAATAAAGCAATTCCAATAAAGCTAATCAATATTAATTTCACCATATCTTGTGTTTTTACTCCTGCGATTAATTCAGGCTTTCTTGAAAGATATGCACTAGCTGCAAAATATTCTTCACCCATTAAAGTGTAGTCACAAGCAGTTACAAAGAAAGGAATTTGTGCTTGAGATGCGGTCCCTGCAATCTGAATTGCGCCGATACTATTACCAGTCTCTGCAAATAAAAGTGATTCTGCATAAAATTTGCCCATATACATACATGCAGCCGGTTTATCTCTTTGCATAATACCATTTACTCCTGCTGCATAAGCAAACTGATCATCGGTAACATAGTGCACCATATCTTCATTGAACATCTCAGGACGTCCTTGTGTTAAATATGCCTCTTTACAGGATTCTCTAGCAGCTTGCATCACAATTGATCTTGCAACCGGAACATCTAAACTTGTTTCATACTGTGCAGTCATTTGAGCAACATGACCTAAAATAATTACACCAGCAACAGTCTCTACTTCATTCATATCCATAATACCTGGAACATAAAGAATAGGACGACCCATTTCAGTGGAACGACCTACAGCTTCTTCTACTGCTTTTAAGCCTGGAATAGTGCGTAAAAAAATTGAATCAGATGAAATTCTAGCTTGTTTTACCTCGTTTAACATTACCATAATAATGGTTAATAAAAGAACAAACATTACTGATCTTTCTGATTTAAAAATATGGATTGAATCTGGAAGTTGCGTCAAAACAACGGTAAAAAAAGTAATTCCTAAAAAACCTAAAGCATATGTTTTCAGTTGTTTATTGTTCATCTTTACCTAATCGTTCTAATTCGCAAATTAAAAACTCTACACTGGAATGTTCTTCGAACAATTCAGCAGCCCTATAATAACCATCTGTTTTGACAAATGCACTAATTATTGGCCCAAAAAAAACCATTGTTTGACTTCCAATAAAATTTAATGGCTTTGCCATTTCTAGAAAAAAGATTGAAGGAGTTACTAATTTTAACTCTACTATTTTATGAGCAAGTTTTGATAAAAATGCTTTATCGTCTTTCGTTAATGCACCTTTCACTGCAGTTCTACCATTTCGAGATTTGCTCTTGGAATAAGAGTATTCTTGCCGTCAATTGAAACTTCAGCCACTCTAACCATTGTTTCTGATTCCATTTTATTTAACTCAGCTGGAAGCGAAGTTACTGTTCCAATTTTTCCAAAATTTGGAGAACGAATTACACGAACAGTACTACCTTCTTGGATTCCTTCTGGTTCTTTGGATAATGAATCTTCTGTATTAGACTCACCTTTTATAGGAATAACAATCTCAGGACGAATTACACCTGCTCTAATCTGTGTTGCGCCATTAACTGATGCATCATTTCCATCATTGCTCTTTAATAGCTCAAATGTCGCATTGCTCATTGGAATAGAGCCATAACCTTCTGTAACAATTAATGCTGTAGGCAATTTCTCTGTGCCCGTAATTGCTACGCCTAAATCATATCCTAAAACTGCCTTTAAGTCGTAATAATTGAATCCTCCTACAACA
>CAYZYM010000005.1:0-5483 GCA_964482595.1 uncultured bacterium
ACTCCTACAAGATTAGCAAACTTTGCCAAAGAAGTTGGTAAAAAAGGCAATATGAAAATAACTGTATTTGATAGAGACAAATTTACCAAAATGGGCATGGGTTCTTTTGCTGCCGTAGCACAAGGGACAAATGAGCCTCCAAAATTTATTATAATGGAATATTTTGGTGGTCCTAAAAAAGAAAAACCTGTGATGCTTGTAGGGAAAGGATTGACTTTTGATACAGGTGGAATTTCACTAAAACCAGGTTTACGCATGGATGAAATGAAGTTTGATATGTGTGGTTCAGCAGTTGTCTTTGGTGTAATGAATGCTATTGCAACATTAAAACCAAAAATGAATGTAGTTGCTATTGTTCCTTCAACTCACAATATGCTTGGAGGTTCTGCAGTATTACCAGGTGATATTTTAACTGCTTACAATGGAAAAACAATTGAAGTGTTAAATACAGATGCAGAAGGTAGATTAATCTTAGCAGACGCCTTGTCATATGCTAGCAAGCATTATGATCCAGAATATATGCTTGATTTTGCAACATTAACTGGTGCAGTAGTTGTCACTTTAGGAAAGATTGCAACTGGTATTATGGGCAATAATGAAGTCCTAATGGAAAATATCAAGGTTTCATCAGAAAATACCGGTGAACACGTATGGCCATTACCATTATGGGATGAGTATTGTGATCAAGTTAAATCTAGTGTAGCAGATGTCAAGAATCTTGGAAGTCCAGGACAAGCAGGTTCAATCGCTGGAGGAGCATTTTTGAAGGCATTTGTAAGAAAAGATATTCCTTGGGTTCATTTTGATGTTGCTGGCACATCCTATCATGTTGAAAATAGAAGTTATTCTCAAAAAAATGGTGCATCAGGTCAAGTAATTAGACTTGTGTTAGATTTGCTTGGTGTTTAATGAGCAAGCTTAGATCTATTAATACTGCTCAATTCTATATCCAATTATGCACGGCAAGCTTGTTGCTCTATTTTACTCTTACCTCTAATAGAAAAGAGATGGCAATTGTACCAGCGCTATTGTTAATTAGTTGGACGTTAGGGTATATACAAAGACGTATTACAAGAAGAAGGGTTAATAGGTTAAAAAAATGAATTCTTTATTTGCAAACAATATAACGCTTGATCATGAGAATCATACTTATAAACTATCGGATAATCCTCAGATAAATTTTTCAAGTGTAACAGAGTTTATTCATCAATTCTTTAGAAAATTTGACCAAGAGAAGATTGCTCGAAAATTAACTACAGAACATACAAAATATATGCATATGACTGTTGAGGAATTAATTGAAAAATGGAGCGAAGGGGCAAAGAGAGGGACAATTGTTCATAATCAACTAGAATTATTTATAAATGAAGGAATTGAACCAGAGCATGAATTAACTAAAACTGGTTTGGAGTGGATAAAAGAGAAACAAAAGAATCCAGATAATATATTCCATTCTGAAGTAATTGTTTTTTCAAAGGAATTGTCTATAGCTGGAACCATTGATTTGTTAATTCATAATAAAAAAACAGATGCATATCATTTACTTGACTGGAAAACAAATAAACGCATTGATCAAAAATCTTTTGGAGACAAAAAAGGTATTTTAAATTCTACTAAACATTTAGATGATTGTAATTTTAGTCACTATTCACTTCAATTATCGTTCTACAGGTATATTCTTGAGAATTATTACGGATTGAAAGTTGATAAGCAGCTTATATTTCATTTAAAAAATAATGATCATCAAATATATGATATAAATTACAATAAAGAAGTTCTAGTAAACATGTTGAAAGAAAAAGAATTATTATGATTGAAATATTATTAGTTATCTTAATTTTGCTTATCATCGGATCTGTTTTTTATCTAAAGAAAAGCATTGATTCACCAGATCAAAATAAACAAGATCATTTATCAAAAGATGATTTGAACCATCAATTTTCTGAAACAAACAACACTTTAAAAAGTGTGCTGGAATCTTTAGGGGCATTAAAGCAGTCAGCTGAACAAGCATCCACATCTTCTTCAGAAAACTATAGAGATATGATCACAAAAATAACAAATGTTGAGAGAGTATTCACAACCAATAAAACAAGAGGAGATTTAGGGGAGTATGTTGTTGAAAGAATTATTGAGTGGGTTGGATTGAAAGAAGGAGAGGGAAAATTTTGGGATAAACAAAAAACATTTGGAAATTCTCAACCAGATTTCACATTTTATTTTCCAAATGGAGCATATGTGCATCTTGATTCAAAGTTTCCATTTGATAATTATTTGGAAATGATAAAATGTAATCCTAATTCACCTGAAGAAGAATCTGTAAAGAAAACTTTTGAGTCAAACGTGAAGGCAATACTTAAAAAAATCTATGATGCTCGGGAAGATTATATTGAACATGATGGGGGTATAAATTTTGTAATGATATTTGTTCCAAATATGCAGGTTTTAAATTTTGTTAGAGAAGAATATGATGACTTATACAACAATGCATCAAAGAAAAAAATGTTATTTGTTGGTCCTTCTGAATTGTATTCAATTCTTCATATACTTAAAGGTGCAGTAGAAAATTTTAGAGTCGAGCAGTCTACAAAAGAGATTATTAATAATATGAAAAAATTTCAGCTTGAATGGGATAATATGTTATCGGAATTTGATAAACATGGCAAACAGCTTAAGACTGCGCAAGGTTCTTTTGATGACATAATAGGACCTAGAAAAAGAGCGCTAGAAAAAATTGTGGATAAAATAACTTCATCTGATTCTTCAGATGATAAAGAGTAGTTATATTAAGATATATAAATCTATTGCTAGATACAGCATAAAGTAACCTATTATTTCCCATATCACATTATTAATTTTTTTAATTTTTACTTCAATTCTATCTGTTGATATTGGTCTTTTATATTTAAAAATATTTGGAATCAATCTTGGTGTTTTATGATAATATTCTTTATATAGATGATCGTGTTTTGATAGTAATTTTTTTTCTTCATTTATAATAGCAGGAATATGTAACAATGAAAAACCAGCTAGAAGCGCAATTGCAATTGGAATAGATTTAACTACACAGCAAAAGCCCAATAGTATAATAATAGTAAAGAAGTATAATGGATTTCTGACCATAGAGTATGGTCCTTCTGTAATTAATCTTTTTGTTTTAAATCCTTCAACATACAAGGATGCCCATAATCTCCCAAACCCTCCTAGTGTTACAAGAATAAATCCTATAATACTGAGACCTAATGATTGGATATCTGATATATTTAAGGTGTTAACTCTAAAATTGTCATTTATAATAATGGTAACTATCATAGATACAATGAATATTCTTGATAGCAATATTCTTTTTCTAATGATATAGTTCAGCATATTTACTTGATTGTGATTCTATTTTCTTGTACTAATTCACAGCCTGGAACTTCTTCGCCATTTTTTAGTGCTTCTTTGATTTTTTCTTTATTAACTGCTTTAGTTTCTTTAGTGTCGATAAAATCTTCAGGAATTTCATTTTCATTAGTTATTACCACCTTGTAAGGATTTTTTTGCATCGAGATGCTTATATCAGGTGCATCAATTTTTTTAATCCCACTCTTTTCTAAATTACCTCTTAAATATTCACGCATATGATTGATCTTTTTTTCTAAAGAAGCTCTTCTTTGATGCATGTTAGATTCAGCTTCTTTCATGCCATCAAGAGTATTCTCTAAGTTTTTAATATATTTCGCTACATTGGTGCTTTTAAGTTTTAATTCACCTTCTAGAGATTCGAGAGTATCTATAACTGCCTGATCATCAAGGTCAGTTAGATTTTCTAGAGCATCTTTGAATTCATCAGCAAGTTCATATAGGGTAGGTAATGACATCTCTTGAATTTAAAAGAGAAAAATTATAATTCTTTAATTTCTTTTAATAAATCATTTAACATATCTTTGGCATCTCCAAACACCATAATAGAGTTATCATAGCCAAATAATTCATTTTGCACCTCAGCGAATCCAGGATTCATACTTCTTTTATTGATAATTACGGTACGTGATTTATCAACATCTAAAATTGGCATACCGTAGATAGGACTTGATTGATCATGTCTTGCTGCAGGATTAACTACGTCATTGGCACCAAGAATTAATGCGACATCACAATCTTCAAATTCAGGATTAATTTCATCCAAATCTTTTAATAAATCATAAGATACATTTGCTTCTGCAAGCAACACATTCATATGTCCTGGCATTCTTCCAGCAACTGGATGAATTGCATATAACACTTTTTTACCTTTTGCTTCCAAATTATCAGCAACTTCTCTTGCTACATGTTGTGCTTGTGCGACAGCTAATCCATATCCTGGAACAATAATCACTTTTTCTGCTGCATCAAGAATCATTGCGGCTTCAGTTGTTGAATAGCTCTTAATGTTCATTTCTTTGCCATCACCAGAACTTTCACCTGACGTTTCAGCTCCAACAGCACCAAATATTACATTAGCTAAAGATCGATTCATGCCTTTGCACATAATGTTCGTTAAGATTAAACCGGATGCACCAACTAAAGATCCACTAATAATAAGAGCTTGATTATCAATTAAAAAACCAGTGGCTGCTGCAGCTATTCCAGAATAAGAATTCAGCAATGATATAACAACTGGCATATCTGCACCACCAATTGGTATTGTTAATCCTATACCTAATATAAATGCCAAAAGTACAACTAAATAAAAAATATTATAAGCTGACAGTGCTACTTCTAGATTATTAACAGAAATTAAAACTACAATAGCAGCAAAAATCAAAGCATTCAGTGCTTGCTGTCCTTTAAAAGTAATGGCTCTACCCGAAACTATTCCTTGCAATTTTCCAAATGCAATAAAGCTTCCAGAAAAAGTTAAAGTTCCAATAAATACACTAAGACAAATAATAAAACTTAAGTCATCTATCTTGAAAAATTCAGAAGATGCCACTAAAGCAGATGCAGCTCCACCTAAACCATTAAAGATTGCAACCATTTGAGGCATTTCTGTCATTTGAACTCTAGTTGCAAATAACAGACCAATGACAGTTCCAGTTCCAATTCCAATAGCAATTAATTTTAAATCTAATACACCAGAAGAAGCCAATGTAGCAGCAATAGCAATTAACATACCAAGCGCTGCTAAGAAATTACCACTTCTAGCAGTCTTAGGATGTGAAAGACGTTTTAATCCTAGGATAAAACAAACGGCTGATATGAGATAAAATAAATTCATTTTTTCTTAAACATTTTTAACATTCGATCAGTAACCATAAACCCACCAACACAGTTAATAGTAGCAAATATCACAGCTATAAGTCCTAGCCAAGTTCCTACTTCACCACCAACTTTTGTTGCAATAATAGCACCTACGATTGCAATGCCAGAAATTGCATTTGAACCAGACATTAAGGGTGTATGAAGAGTTGGAGGAACTTTTGTGATTATTTCAAAGCCGATAAAAATAGCTAGAATAA
>CAYZYM010000006.1:0-2164 GCA_964482595.1 uncultured bacterium
AACTTATTTAACAAAATTGATACTGATTTATTAAATCGCTTTGAAATGTTTTTTCCAATGTGGATAATGTTCGCTTTTCAGCATTATTTAGTTAAATCATATGATAGTCTAAATATGGGAATTGATATAAATAAACATTATTTATTCTCAATGATTATAGAAGATTTTATCGGAGTTTTTAATATTCTACTTCATTCACTACTATTTCTATGGCTAATGAAAAAATTTGAATCTTTTGGTCCATTTCGAATAGTGAGAATGGATTCACAGACTAATTTTCTATTATTTTTATCATTATATGCTTTTGTTGACATAATAATTTTTGGAAAAGCAATGGTAGGATTAGCTCTATTAATTCTGGTTCTATATCTTTTATACAGATCAGATAGTTTTCAGATAAAAATTGGATCCATTATTTTAACCATTATTGCTATGGTTTTTTCTATAAATCAAAATGAGCCAATTGTTTCAACTGCTGCAGCTGTTTATTTGCCATTTTTATTTGTTGCATTAATAGGAAAAGAAGAGAGCTATCTTCGTTATGCACAGAAATATCTACCATTAATTCTTTTTGTGTTTTTAACAACAAAAGAACTATGGTTTGGTTTGATTGGAGTAGGATACTTCTTCTTTTTTAATTCTTACTACTATTTTACTTCAGAATTGAAATATGATTGGTTAAAATTTGACAGTAATTATTAAACCACTGGTTTTTTTTATCTTTTTTATTAAATTCCTCAATGGTTACCTTAAATAAAACTTTTTATTCAAAAAAGTTATTATTAACTATCCCACTTTTTGCGTTCGGAGTTATCTATGTCTAAAGATTCTATTAAAAAGGCTTTAACATTTGACGATGTATTATTGGTTCCTCAACGATCATCAGTTCTTCCAAAAGAAGTTGATTGTTCTACAAAGCTAACAAAAAATATTACTCTTAATATTCCTTTAATGAGTGCAGCAATGGATACTGTTACAGAATCGGAAATGGCGATTGCACTTGCTAGACAAGGAGGAATTGGAATAATTCATAAAAATTTAAGCATTGAAGCACAAGCTTTAATGGTTGATAAAGTTAAACGCTATGAAAGCGGTATGATTACTAATCCAATTACATTAGATCAAAGCAGACCAATTAGAGAAGCAAAACAATTAATGGATCAATACTCAATTGGTGGATTGCCAGTTTTATCAAAGAATAAATTGGTTGGTATAATTACTAAGAGAGATATCAGATTTGAACAAGATTTAAATGTTCTAGTTAAAGATAAAATGACGTCGAAAAATCTTATTACTGTTTCTCCTGGCATAAGCAATAAAGAAGCAAAAGCAATATTGCAAAAATATCGAATTGAACGTTTGTTAGTAGTTGATGATAAGAAAAATTTAGCCGGACTCATTACTGTAAAAGATTTGACAAAAAAAGAAGAATTTCCTCATTCATCAAAAGACAAGAAAGGAAGACTTCGTGTTGGAGCAGCAGTAACTGTAAGGGATGATTGGCAGGAAAGAATATCTGCGCTTATAAAGGTTGGAATTGACGTGATTGTTGTTGATACGGCACATGGTCATTCTGTATATGTATTAGATTTAGTTAAAAAGATTAAAAAGAAATTTCCTAAAGTTGATATTATAGCTGGAAATGTTGCTACCGCACAAGCAACAGTTGATCTTATTAAAGCAGGAGCTGATTGTATAAAGGTGGGTATCGGTGCTGGTTCAAGTTGTACGACAAGAATTATATCCGGAGTAGGTGTTCCTCAATTGTCTGCCGTTATAGACTGTGCTAAAGCTGCAAAAAAATATAAAATTCCAATTATTGCAGATGGAGGAATAAGATATAGCGGAGATGTTGCAAAATCATTAGCAGCAGGCGCAAATGTTGTAATGTTGGGAGGATTGTTAGCAGGTATGGATGAAAGCCCTGGAGAAACCATTGTTTATGAAGGAAGAAGATACAAATCTTACCGAGGCATGGGATCATTGGCTGCCATGAAAGAAGGTGGAGGAGATAGATATTTTCAACAAGAAAAAGATGAGCTTAAACTTGTTCCAGAGGGAATTGAAGGTATGGTACCATTTAGAGGACCTGTTAGTAATTCAATATTTCAATTAATAGGCGGCTTAAAATCATCCATGGGTTATTGCGGTGCAAAGAATTTGT
>CAYZYM010000007.1:0-23476 GCA_964482595.1 uncultured bacterium
CATTGTAGGCATATTCTTTGTCAATCAACGCCTTGATAAAACCAATCATTTCTCCAACATGATCAGATGTTTTTGGATATTGATTAGCTTCTTGAATATTTAAAGATAGAGAATGCTTTAAAAACACATCATTAAATTTAGCAGTCAATTCTTTATATCCTATTTCTCCGCTATTTACTTTATTAATTATTTTATCATCGATATCTGTAATATTAATTACTTGATTTACTTCAAATCCATTTTGAACTAATACACGTTTTACCAGATCGTAAAAAACAAAAGTTCTAAAATTGCCTAAATGAGGAGCATCATACACAGTTGGACCACAACAATACATCGAAACTTTATTTTGTGATAACGATTTAAAATCTTCTTTTTGTGATGTGGCTGAATTGTAAAGTTTTAATGTCATTTTTCTAGAGATAATTTAATGATTTTATCAATCAAATCTTCAAAACTTAATCCAGTAGCCTGTGCTGCCATAGGAAAAAGGCTTGTTTCGGTCATTCCTGGTAATGTATTTATTTCTAAGAGCCAAAACTTATTGTCTTTATCTAGTCGGAAATCGACTCTTGAGTATACTTCACAACCTAATAATTTGTGGACTTTTAGCGCAGTATCTTGAATATTTTTTGATAAAGATTTATCGAGATCTGCTGGACATATATAGTCAGATTCGCCTTTAGTATATTTAGATTTGTAATCATAGACATTAGAATGAGGTTTGATTTCGATTACTGGAAAGGATTTATTTCCCAAAACAGAAACAGTAATTTCCCTGCCTTCAATATATTCTTCTATCAAAGAATCATCTCCATGTTTTAGAGATTCATCTATTGCAATTCCAAGACTGTTGATATCCTCAACCAAACTAAATCCTATAGTGCTCCCTTCTTTATTAGGTTTAACTATAGGTTTAAAATTTATATCCGATATATTTACATCTTCCTTACTGGTAACCAATATCCACTGCGGTGTTAAAATATTATTTTCTTTTGCAAGAATTTTTGTAAAGTTTTTATCAAAGCAATGAGATGAAGATATGGAGTCAGATCCATTATATTTTAGATTATTTTTCTCTAAAATTTTTTGTATAGATCCATCCTCTCCAAACGTTCCATGAAGAGCTAAAAAAATAAAATCAAATTTGTTATTAAAAATTGATTCATTAAATCCATCAAAAGAATAAACATTATATCCCAACTTTTCACAAGCGTCGATGATTGCTTTACCAGAATGAATAGAAACTTCTCTTTCAGAAGAATCTCCACCATATATAACACCTATATTGATGTTACCTCCTTTGCTGCATGCAATAAATCTTTTGCAATCAAATTAGGTTTATGATCTCTTTTAACATCTTCCAAGTATGATTCTCCTTGGCCCGAAAGAAGGAAAATAGACTTCATTTCTGCTCTTTCTGCAGCCTCGATATCAACTATTGAGTCTCCAATCATCAAACTATTTTTCAAATCAATATCTAATTCTTTTTTTGCTTTTAAAAACATTCCAATACCTGGTTTTCGCATTGAATTGAAATCTTCATGATAATCTTTAGAAAAATAAATCGCTCTTAGATTTAAGTCTCTCTTTTCAAATTCGTCACGCACAAAATGATGGATTTCATTTAGATTATTAATATCTAGCTTGCCTTTTGCCAATCCAGATTGATTAGTAACAATAACAAAATTCTTAGAATATTTTTTTAATATATCTAACGCTTCAAATGTATAATCATAGAAATGATAGTCAGATAAGCTATTAATATATCCTAATGGATCACCGTTAATTGTACCGTCTCGATCTAAAAATATTGTATCAAACATCTCTAATTAATCTCTCCAATCTAGCGTTTGCCAAGAAGCAAAATCATTTGCAAGAAATGGCATATCAAAGTTAATTACATCAATCACCTTTGCATTTAATAATGAAATGTCTTCATCTTGTATTTCAATGGATGAAATTTGTTTCAATGTATTATCAAATTGAATTAGTAACACTCTTGAATCTAAACTATATGTTACCAACGAAAGCGAATCTTTGATATCTGTATTTGTTATTTTATACTTTAACAAACCTTGTTTGTAAAATAAATCTAGGAAAGTTTCATCAGCAGATTCTATTATGATTACCTGGCTATCAAAGTCATATGTTTTTATCTCATTCCCTTCTATTGTAACTATATCATTGTTTGCAGAAAAAGTGTCGAAATAAATTTTATCATCTAAAATTGAGAGCTTGGTCTCATGCTCTGATGAATCTATCGATAATACCATTGTTTTATTATTTAAACTATCTATGAAAGAAACTATGTTATCTGAAATTGTATTCTGGGAATATAAAAGGCTAAATAGAAATATTAAAATATTATATTTCTTCATCGTCATCTTTAATCGTTTCTAAGTAAGATTCATCGACTAATATTTCACGAGCTTTGCTTCCGGAAAATGGACCTACTATTCCTAATCTCTCCATTTCATCAATTAAACGAGCTGCTCTTGAATAACCAATAGAGAGCCTTCTTTGTAACAATGAGATTGAAGCTTGTTTGCTTACTACAATAATTTCAATTGCTTTATTTAATAATTCATCATTTAACCCATCTTCATTACCATTTAATACGCTTGAAGTTTCTTTGACTGTCTCAAGAATAAGCTCGGCTGGCTGAGGTTGTTTAGATATATAGTTGACAACATCTTCAATTTCTTTAAGTGTTATAAATGCCCCATGTAATCTCACAGGTGATGAAGATCCTGGTTTTTGATAAAGCATATCACCTTTACCAATAAGCTTGTCTGCTCCCACCGCATCAATAATTGTTCTTGAATCAATCTTTGAAGCAACCTGGAATGCTATCCTAGCAGCAAAGTTTGCTTTAATAACACCTGTAATAACATCGACCGAAGGTCTTTGTGTTGCAATAACAAGATGAATACCAACTGCTCTTGCTAGCTGTGCTAATCGAGCAATAGGGGCTTCCACATCTCTTGGGCTATACATCATTAAATCTGCTAATTCATCAATAACTAAGACAATATAAGGCATCAAGTCATTGCCTTTTTTCTTCATATCTTCATTGTATTCTGTAATATTTCTTTTTCCTTCATTTGCTAATAAGTCATATCTAGAATCCATTTCTTTTTCAAGCGATCTAAGCGCAAGAATTGCATTATCTTTCTTTGTGATAATGGATTCATCAATTCCGTCAAACTTGAGCAAATAATGTTCTTTAAGTCCCTTATAAAGACTCATTTCTACTTTTTTTGGATCAATAATAACAAACTTTAGTTCTTCTGGTTTTAATTGATATAATAAGCTAATAATTATTGTATTAAGAGAAACAGATTTCCCAGATCCCGTTGTACCTGCAATTAATAGATGAGGCATCTCTCCTAAATCAAGAATTGCAATATCCCCTAGAGTGCCTTTTCCTATAGCTAGTTTTAATCTCGCATCTGATTTATCATACTTCTCAGAATTAATCACTGATTTAAGATAGATTGTTTGTGGGTTATTGTTTGGAATCTCAATACCAACAAGAGATGTTCCAGGAATAGGAGCTATAACTCTTACTCTATCTGCTTCCATCACTCTAGCAATATCATCAGAAAGCTGTACAAACTTGTTTACTCTGACACCTTCTGATGGCTCTATTTCAAACAAAGTAATAATAGGACCTGTTTTTATGGATCCCGTTTTTCCTTCTACTCCAAATGTTGATATAGAAGTCCTTAAAAATTCAGCTCTTTCTTTCAAATAATCATCACTTAAATCTTCAGAATCATCTACAATAGATTCTAACAAATCAACAGATGGAAATTTCCAATCTTTTTTAATAATTGATTTTTGTCTATTCTTATCAATATCTACTTCTTTCTCAACTACAGTTTTTTCTATAGACAAATCATCTTCATTTTTTTCTTCTATCAAAGGCTCATCAACTTCTTCTAAAGGCTCTTCTTCAATTGGTTCGTTATCTGTAGTGCTCTCTTTGTCTTCTATATTTTCAGACACATTATCTAAAAAAGATTCGTCTTCAATAATCTTTGAAGATTCTGATTCTTCTTTATTTGGTAGTAAATCTCTAAATGATATGGAATCAAATCTTTTTTTAATGAGCGATATAAATGATGTTATAACTTCATAAAAATCTAATCGAAAAAAACTGCCGATTATTAGTATCCACAATAAACTAACTAAACCAATTACTCCAAAAACGCTAATCCAGTCATATAATAGCTTGAGAACTAACCCTCCCAAAAATCCTGAATATCTATAGCTAAAAAAAGATGGATAATTTTCAATCAATCCAAGAGTTAATGACGACAATAAAAGAAGGGCGATCAAATACATTATAACTCGATAAAGTTGAAATCTAAAATTTGAAATTAGATGAAATGAAACAATTAAGGCGATTAATGGGAAGATATAGGATGCATACCCAAAACCTAGCTTTATCAAATAATAACCAGTATAAACTCCAACAATATTAAAAGGATTATTAATATTTTGCGAAACTAAAGATGGCTCTTCAGAAGGATCATAACCAATAAGAGAACCTAGAATCAATATAGAGAAAAAGCCTAACAGCCATCCAATTGCTTGTAATCTCATTTCGATATCAGATTTTTTACTCATTATGCTAAATATGTTCCTTTTTTATAAAATGGAAGTTTTGTTTTGTAAATATCAAAGAAGTTATCACGAATTTTTATTTTGAAGCACTCTAATTCTTCAGCAAAAGGCAAATCAATATATGCTAATGCAATACTGTAATTAAGAGATGGCGATATTCCACCGCTTGTAATAAACCCAATCTCATTATCATTATCATTAAATATTTTATATCCTTGCCTTGGAATCGCACGATCTTTTAGCAATAAAGGTACTAATTTTCTTTTGATAGGACTGTTCATCATTTTATCTGAACCAATAAAATTAGTTTTTAGCTTAGTAATCCATGATAGACCAGCTTCTATAGGGGTTGTTGATTCGTCTAATTCATGGCCATATAATGAATAACCCATTTCAAGCCTTAAAGAATCTCTGCAGCCTAGACCTACTGGTTTCAAATCTTTTAATAATAATAATTTATCCCATAGAGAAATTATTTTATCATTTGGACAATATATTTCATATCCTAATTCACCAGAATAACCTGTTCTTGCAACTATTATTCCATCGCTATCAGGCAATAAAGTCTCATAATAGTTAAGAGAATTAATAGCAGGATATAATGGAAGTAAAATTTCTTTCGAAATAGGCCCTTGAACTGCTAATAACCCCATATTATCAGATACATTATCTAACTCTACATTATCAATTAAGTTGCTTTGTAACCAATTAAAATCTTTATCAATGTTTGAGGCATTAACAACCAACATATAATAGTCAGAAAGATTATATATTAATAGATCATCTATAATGCCACCATTTTGATTACAAATTGCACTATATTGTGCTTTCCCAACTTTTAGCAAATCAATATCATTTGTAGTTACTTTTTGTAAAAATTCTTTTGCATTATCGCCTTTTACTAGAAATTCTCCCATATGACTTACATCAAATATTCCAGCCATTGATCTTACATGTTTATGCTCTTCTATAATGCTAGAATATTGCAATGGCATAAGAAATCCAGAAAACGGAATTAATTTTGCCCCTAGCTTTTTGTGATTTTCGTAAAGAGATGTTTTACGAGACTCTGTCATCTTATGATACTCAAAATTTTCTTTATCACATCTTCAATATTGCCTTCAAAATTACCATCTTGATTCAATTTTTTTATCGCTTTATCAATTTGAGATTTTTTATATCCCAATGATGATAAAGCAGTGTAAATATCATCTATATTGAAATTCAATTTTGAATTATCTATGTCTTGATTTGCAGAGCCAGTAACGACAATTTTTTCTTTGATATCAAGTATGATTCTTTGTGCTGTCTTAGGCCCTATGCCAGGAATAAGACTAAGAGATTTGATGTCTTCATTTACAATATTATCTTTAAACGCTGCAACTGAAGCATTTGATAATAAATTAATAGCTGTCCTTGGACCAATGCCAGAAACTGAAATAAGATTGATAAATAAATCTCTTCTTTCTTTATCTATAAAACCATATAGTTCCATCAAGTCCTCTCTAACATTAAGGTAAGTTAAGATAGTTATCTCAGTTCCTACTGATGGCAATTTTTCATATTCTCTGATACATATTGACAAGTTAAATACAAAACCATTCGTCTTTATAAGAAGATTAGTAGGTTCTTTTCTTTCTATTACACCATGTATTGATTCAATCATATTTTATCTTTTGTTTGCACCGCACCACGCAACAGCTATAGCATCGGATATATCATTACGTTTTAATATTTCATCATCTAATTTAAAAATTTTTTTCACCATAAATTCAACTTGTTCTTTTGAAGCAGATCCATTGCCAACTATAGACTGTTTAATTTCTCGCGGTGAATAATCTACCATATCAACTTGATATTTTTCTGATGAAAGCATAATTGAAGCTTTTGCCTGACCAAGTTTAATTGCAGATTGTACATTTTTGCCATAAAAAACATTTTCAATAACTATTAAATCAGGAGAAAATTTTTCAATTAACTGATTTGTTTCTAAAAAAATAGTAAACAATCTATGTGATATTGATTTATTTTTCTTTGGACTCACTAGACCGCATTCGATGAGACTAATATCGTTTCCAGTTTTGTTTAAAACTGCATAGCCCGTATGGCCTAAGCCTGGATCAAAACCTATAATAACCATTAATTGCTTTTAACCTTATAATTTGAATAAACATTTTGAACATCTTCTAAATCGTCCAAAGCATCTATAAGTTTTTCAATTGTTGAAAAATCTTCATCAGATATTTCTACAAAATTCTTTGGTATTAATTCAATAAATGAAGAGTCAATATCAATACCTTTGTTTTCAATTAACTCAATTTTTTCATAAAGAACGTTGTGATCAAAGAATATCTTAAAAAATTTATCTTCAAGTTTAAAATCATTCGCATCTACTTCTACAGACAGATTTAATGCCTCCTCTTCAGACATATTAGAGTCTTCTATAAAAACAATGCCCATTTTATTAAAATTCCATGCAACGCTACCATTTTGCCCTAAAGACCCGCCAAACTTAGATAACACATGTCTAATCTCGGCTACAGTTCTATTTTTATTATCAGTAATCGTCTCAATAAATACTGCAACGCCATTAGGACCATAACCCTCATAAGATACTTCTTCGTATACAACATTTTCTAATTCTCCAGCACCTTTTTTAATTGCCTTGTCAATGTTTGCATTTGGCATATTGATAGATTTAGCTTTTTTGATTGCTTGTCTTAATCTTGGATTGGTATCAACATCACTTCCAAACAATTTTACAGATATTGTAATTTCTCTTGCCATCGAAGAAAATAATTTTCCTCTTTTCTGATCAAGAGCACCTTTTTTTCTCTTAATTGTTGACCATTTACTATGCCCAGACATTAAGAATCCGAATCAATTAATGTTGGAATAACCCATGCAGATTTATAGCCAAGACGAACAATCTTATTTCGATATAATTCAGCTTTCTTTCTGCTAGAAAAATTTCCAACCCTTAGCTTGTAGTTTGGTAATTCAAATTGTATATAAATTTTTTCTTTGATAATTTTTTCAAGATTATCTTTGACTTGAATCAGGTCTTCTTGATTTTCTGATATTATCACTTGGACTCTATATCCTTTGATTAATCCATCTATATTTACAGAATTAGAATATTCAGAATCATCATCATTAAAATTTGGAAGAATAATATCCGGTAAATCTGGTTTTCTATCGCTAAAGTCCGAAGGTGACATAAAATCAGCGTTATCTTGCCCATAAGCTAGCCCAAATAGTAATAAAATAAGTATTGCTTTCATATTAGTCTAAAGTTCTAACATCTTCGATTCTAATCCAACCTTTTCTTCCGTCAATTACAGATATTTCTATCCATTCTTTTGTATTTTGAGAAACTTGGACTTTATTACCTGAAAAAAGAGTGAAAATTTTTATATTTTCATTTACATAAGGAGCAGAATAAGCCGCAGTATTTTCTGAAACAATAATTCCGAATTTATTATTTTTCATCCAAATAAATCTATCAACTGACAAAACAAGACTAACAAATGAAAGAAAAAGCAAAAGATAATATATTCTTTTGTTTATTTGAGAAGGTCTAATCTTATAGACAATAAATAAAATTGAAGACAATAGAATTAATATAGATGTCAGAAAAACAAAGTTACGATAAGTAAAATTATCAAGAATCATATTTACAGAATCTATAATTAAAGATTCTGGAGGTTCAATAAGATTTGGAATTTTACTCTTTGCAATATTTAGATTATAAATGATATCTTTATCCCGAGGTGATAAATCTAATGCCATTTCATATGCCCATCTTGCATTTCCATAATTTTCAAGATTAAAATATGCATTACCAAGATTAAAATATAAATCCTGATGATATATATCCTGATTGAGGATGTTTTCATAATATTTCACAGAATTAGAAAAATCTTTATCATTATAATAATTGTTTCCTTTCACAAAAAGAGAATCAATATCTTGAGAAAAAACAAATGAACTAACAATAAAAGTGATTAATAAAAAATTTTTAGACATATTTATTAATCTCCGTTAACAATTTCGTAATTTTTTCTTTGATTACCGCATCTTGACCAGATGATATATCAGTATATTTGTATTGATTGCAATGCTCTAAAATTGATTTCAATTTTTTCAAATGTTTTGGTTGTATTTTATCCTTTAATTCATCTTCAAGAATTGTAGAATCAACGTTTATAGAGCTAATCATATTTTTATCATGAAAGAACAAACTAAAAATACTTATACAATCTCCATGAATATCTTTAGAAAAAGAGAGCGTATCCAAAGAATTCGAAAGTGCAGAATTCTTTTTAAATCGTAATGCTTGCTCATTAATAAATGAAGAAATTTTTACACTAAATAATGGCGCTAAAAATAGGACGAAAGCAGTAAAGGTTATTAATAAGCATATAATATAAAATCTATTTGAATTATATTTATTCCAGCTAGGAGTATCTAGCTTGATATATCTAATTTCCTTTCCAGTTACAATATTATTGTTATTATTATCGTAATTTTTTTGAACACTTTTGGTAACGTTTAAATTTATTGGTTTTGTTTTAACATTTTTCCATGAGTTAAGACTTGTATCAAAAAAAGGAAATTTCACAGATGGAATTATATACTTTCCATATTTTCTTGGGATCAAATTATATTCCCAAATAACCGATCCTGAAACTTTATCAGATATATCTCTTTCTTTCCTAATTTCTCCTTCAAAAACATCGATATTTTTTGGAAAGTTTATTGCAGGTCGTCCAATATTATCAAGATTTCCTTCTCCTTTTAGTTTTATATAAAATGTGACAGGGGTACCATTTTCTACATCTGAAGAAGATAAAGAAGAAGAAATATCGAATATACCTACAGCACCAGTAAAACTATCAGGTTTATTATTCAAAGGGCTTACAGTAATAGTTTGTTTATCTGAAACAAGAATGCGTGCTTTTGTTTTTTGAGATAATGTATCAAAGAAAGGGTCATCCCAAAATAATCTTTTATATGAAGGATCGCTCTCTTTTGTTTCAACTTTCATTATCATTGGATCTAAGTTAAATGAACCATCAAACATCGGGAATAAAGCTACTTCATATAATTTGACAGATTTGTATTTATAATTATCAATAACTATATCACTCCAACTATCAGGAGTAATTTTACTCCCAGAAGGATCATATAACTTTTCTTCATAAAAGCCTTCATAGCTTGGGAATTCTGTTTCTATAACTCGTGATGCTATCCTAGTAAAGAAAGTGTACTTAATATTTATCTGTTCACCTACTTTTACATTGACATCACTTACCTCTATCTTAAGAAACATATCATTGTTTGTAGAATTAGATATTTGCTCAGAAACAGTAATTACAATTTCATTTGTTAGATAAATCTCTTTTCCGACTTTTACCTCTAAGCTTGGTATAGTTATTTTACCTGTTCTCTTTGGTATAATTCTCCATGATATAGATCGGGAACTAGATTTTTTTCCATTTATAAACTTATATTCACTGCCAATGTTTGGGCCTGATATAATCGAAAAATAATCTATTACTGGGTCAAAATTTACTTCTGGATTTGTATCAATATTATTTAGCTTTATAGTAAAATCTATAGATTCATTTAAACTAACTTCTCGATCACTGACTATTGTATCAAGATTCTGTGAAAACAAAAAAGAAAATAAGAATAAGAAGGATAGCAGTTTTTTCATTACCAATCCTTAACTGATTGTTGAGAAGATTTTTTTTGCTTTCTCTTTTTGTTTACTTTTTCATTTTCCTTTAGGGCATTTAATATATTTTCAGCGCTTTGACTTGATTGCATCTCTCGATTTTGGTTGCTTTCGTTGTTATCAACCTGAGGCGATTGATTTTGATTCGGATTGTTGTCATTATTTGAATTGTTTTTTTTGTTATCATTTTGATTCTGATTTTGGTTTTCATTTTCATTAGAATTTTGATCTTTTTTATCCTCTTTATTATCTTGATTTTCTTTAGAATCTTGCTTCTGATCTTGTTGTTTGTTCATATTTTTATTCTTTTTAATCTCATTTTTTACAAATTCATAATTTTTCCTAGCATCAGAATCATTTGGGTTTTTTAGAAGTGCATTTTTGTAAGCATTTAAACTTTTTTTAAGATTTTTTGATCTGTAAAGTGCGTTTCCATAATTGTAGCTAAGATCAGATGAAAAATTCTCTGTTGAATCATTGTATGCTTTTTGAAATACAGAATTTGCTTCGGTAATGTTGTCCATGCTTGAATAAATAGTGCCTATATTGTATAACAAGCTTTGTTTAGATATGTCTTCATTCTCCATCTCTAATAACGTATTATAATATTGTAATGCAGAATTAATATCTCCATTTTTATACATTTGATAACCAGAATCTTGGGAATTAAGATAGGAATGAAAAAATAATACTGTTATCAAAAATATTTTCATATTCTTCTGTTACCTGTTGGCAGAATATAACTAACAAAAAGAAAAAGAATGGCAAAAAATAGAGGATACTGATATTTATAGTCATAATCAGAGAATTCATAAGAACTAATCAATGACTCTTCTCCAGTGTTAATAATATTTATAATAGGATCACTAACAGATTCGTTGCCTGAAACTCTCAGAAAATTTCCTTTTCCAATTTCTGATATATTGATTAAAAATTTCTCATCTAATTTTGTCATTACTAACTCTCCAGAACTATCCTTTAAAAATGCTTTACTTTCAGCTGTGCTAACTGGAATTAAAGAGCCTGCAACGCTCCCAATACCGATAACGTGAATCGTTACATCGTCAGTTAGTTGGGATTTTATGGCTTCAATTGAATCGTTTGAGTGGTCTTCTCCATCAGAGAATAAAAATATCATTTTTTCTTGCTTATCATCTTTAGATAAAGAATTTATCGATGTGTCTAATGCTTGTGCAATTGCTGTACCATTAAGAGAAATCATATCTGTATCAATGCTCTTTACAAATAATTTAGCCGCATCATAATCCATTGTTAAAGGCAGGTAAAGAAAATTAGAACCAGAAAAAACAACAATCCCAATTCTATCTCCTGACAATTCATTAATAATCTTATTAATCTCAAATTTGACTTTATCAATTCTTGAAGGATTAATATCCTGGGCATCCATGCTTCTTGATACATCTATGCAGAATATTATATCAATTCCCTTTCTTTCAACAGGTCTAACTGTAGTTCCCATTTTTAATCCAGAAATTGAAAATGCTAACATAAAAAAAGATAAATAAATCAATATTTTTTTGAATCTAATAAATTGAAAATTTCCATCCTTGAAAAGACTATTTAAAAAATTTGGATTGAAATTATTTTCACTAAAAATTGCATTTGATTTGTTTTGATAATAGCCAAAAACTAATAAAACAGAAATTATGAATAGAAAGATAATAGACAGTGTTATATTTTCAAAAATCATACTATTCTTCTAAAGTAAATTATATTTAATATTTCATATATAATCAGAATTATAAAACCTGCACAAAGAAAGTATAAATAAATTTCTTTGTACTGAGTAAAATAATTCACTGTAATTTCAGATTTTTCTAGCTCATCAATCTCTTTATAAACACTGGATAAACTCTCTTTGTCAATTGCCCTAAAATATTTCCCTCCTGTTTCAGCAGCAATCTTCTTAAGAGTATCTTCATCAATTTCATTCTTTATATATCCTCTATCAGGAATATATGTGACAGCCTGTCTAGTTCCTGCTCCTATGGTATAAATCTTAATATTGTATTCCTTTGCCATTTTAGCCGCAGATATTGGATCGATAGCACCAGAGTTATTACTTCCATCAGATAGCAATATGATTACTTTGCTTTTTGAGTCATTTGCACGCAATCTATTAATTCCATTTGCAATAGCTATACCAATTGCTGTGCCATCATATTTTCTATCAATAACTGTTACTTCAGTTAATAAATTATTTAATACACTATAGTCTATAGTTAATGGACATTGTATAAATGTTTCTTTGCCAAATACAAGCAGCCCTATTCTGTCGCCATTTCTATTATCAATAAAATCTTGTGCTGCTTTTTTTACAGCTTCTAAGCGATTTGGCTTGAAATCCTGTGCTAACATACTACTGCTTGTATCCAAAACAAGTATAATATCAATAACATCTACTTTAATCAATTTATCAGAACTAGACACTCTTGGCCTAGCCAATGAAATAATCAAGAAAGTTAAAGCAATAACAAAAAGGCTATTTAACAAAAATATTTTGAGTCTAGCTCCTTTATTAAAGAAGATTTTTAAAGATTTTATATTAGATATTTGCAACGAAGCATTTCTCTTTGAGAAAAATACTATTCTCATTGCTATTAAAACAATTAAGACAATTAATAGATATAGAAAGTTCGGATTTAAAAATTCCATTTATAATTATTCAAATAATTTTGCTTTAGATAGTGAATGCGCAAAATGGAACAAAGTTTCCTCTTTGAAAGAATCTCCAAGAATTTGAAAACCTATAGGCAGACCTTCCTTCGTCGATCCTCCAGGAATATTGAGTGATGGAGAACCAATCAAATTGCAAGGAACAGTAAATCTGTCAGATAAATACATCTTGATTGGATCGTCTAATCTGTTATTAAGTAAAAATGGAGGATTGGCAGTTGTAGGAATAAACAAACAATCCAATTTTGAAAATAATTTGTTGTATTCATTTTTAATTAAACGCCTGACCTTCAATGCCTTAGAATAATATGCATCATAATATCCAGATGATAAAATATAAGTTCCTGTCATTATTCTTCTTTTTACTTCAGAACTAAAACCTTTTGATCGAGATTTGATATATGTTTCATCTAAGTTGGAAGATTTCTCTCTTGATCCATATCTTATACCATCAAAACGAGATAAATTTGAGGAAGCTTCCGCCATTGTTAGAATGTAATAAACAGCAATGCAATACCTAAGGTATGGCAAGTCAATTTCGACAAGATTTACTTTATTTGCCTTTAAAAATTCTGTGATGACAACATAGTTGCTCGCAATATCATCATCAACTTCAGAAAGAGCATCTTTTTTTAAAATTCCTACAGTTTTTGGTAAAGCGCTTTTATTATATTCTTTCTGACTTAATACTTTCTTTTTTGACGATGTGGCATCTTTTGGATCAAAACCTGATATAACACTAAATGTATTAACTATATCATTAATATTTCTTGATAAAATACCAATAGTATCAAACGAAGATGCATGCGCAACTAAGCCATACCTTGAAACTCTACCATATGTTGGTTTTAGCCCATATATACCACAAAATGCAGCTGGCTGCCTTACTGAACCTCCCGTATCAGAACCTAGAGCAACATCACATAATCCTTCAGCAACAGCTGCTGCTGAACCTCCACTTGATCCGCCGGCAACTCTTTTTAAATCATGAGGGTTTTTGACGCTTCCATAGCGTGAATGTTCAGATGAAGAACCCATTGCAAATTCATCCATATTTGTTTGACCAATTATAATAGCGCTGGCATCATTTAATCGGTTTACAACTGTTGCGCTATAAGGAGACTTGTAAGATTCTAATAAATTAGATGCACATGTTAACGCTTCATCTTTAATCGCGATATTGTCTTTTATGAGAACACTCTTTCCGTATAAAGAACCAGCAGAAGAAAATTTTTGAGATGAAACCTTATCAAACCTAGTTCTTATTACAGAATTTGTTTTACTATTAGCAATTTTCTTCTTTTCAGAAGAAAGTTTCTCCTTTAAAGAGTTAGATGAAGACATCTATAACTATTCTTTGGAATTGTCAGATTTTCTTATCTCTTCTTTGGTGTCATCTAATGCACCACGGAATTCTCTTAATGACTTAGCAAATCCTTTTGCTAAACCAGGAAGTCTTTTCCCTCCGAAAAGAAGTAAAAGAATAAGAAAAATTATTACTAACTCACCTGTACCTAAATTAAACATAAAAAATCCTCATTTATTTTATCTAAAGTATTTTAATAAATAATATGCAACAGAAAAACCAATAATGCTGCAAACATTAAATCTTAAAAAAACACCAAAATTAATTGCAAACATTCCCAAATCTATGATAGGCACACCATCCAAAGAACCAAATCCAAACTCAACAATGGAAGTTAAAAAAAAGTCTTTAACTGCGCTGTCAGGAAGCAGAAACATTAAAACATTACCTAGAAGCGTACCAATCATTGCGCCACATAGGATGCCAAGAACAATTAATTTAAAATCACGTTTAGCCATAATTATTGGGTTTTTAAATTAACAATTTTAATCTTATCATCCCTTAAAATTTTTAACTTAATAATATCGCCGGGTCTAACATCGCTTCTTTTAAGAACATCAGAAAAATCTTTCATATTTGACACTTTTGTATCATTTATCGATACAACTATATCATAGACTAACAAATCGGTTTCTAAAGCTACTCTTGGATGGACATATTTAATCATCAATTGATTGGTGTAAAGATTAATAAATAACAATCCAAGGTCTATCCCTCTATCTATAAATCTTTTCACTTTCAATTCTTCAACAATATCATATACATAATTAATTGGAATCGCATAAGCAAAATTATTAGTCTGTGTAAAAGTATTCATTCCGATTACATCTCCATTAGCATCAACTAAAGGACCTCCACTGTTTCCTGGATTTATTACTGCATCTGTTTGAATCATATTATCAAATACTGTACCATCAGATTGAACTCCAAAATCTGCATCAATCGCACTAACGATACCAAGAGATGCTATTGGTTGCTGCGTAATATCTGCAAAAAGATTAAAAGGATTACCTAAAGCAACTACAAATTCTCCTACTGATAATTTATCAGAATCACCAATAGTGTTATATGAGAAACCTTCTCCGTCAATTTTTAATAGAGCAATATCAGTTTGAGGATCAGAACCAATTATTTTTGCGGGAAGCATATTCCCCCCAGGAAAAGTAATAAAGAGCTTATACTCATCTCCCCTTCTAAGGTTGATAATGCTAGAAATATTGTGAGCATTGGTTATCACATAGCCATCTTTGCTTACAACAAAACCAGAACCGTTTCCTCCTTCTTCTAAAAATTTTGCTCTTCCACGCCAATCTCTAACTAATTTCTTAGTTTCGACATGCAGCCCTACAACTCCGGGACTTGCTTTTTTTATGGCGTTAGTAATAGCTGTTTGTTTTAGACTGTAAATATCATCTTGAATATTAGAACTTTCGTTCGATGCATTATTACAAGAAACAATCAGAAAAAATGCTAAGAATAATATTTTAATTTTCATAATAAATCTTATTTAGTATCAATCCATTTGCAGGAGATTTAAAAACTTTTGCATCTTTGATCGGATTCTCAAGAAATATTTTGAAATCATCTCTATTCATCTTGTTTTGAGAACATTTAATCATTGTACCCACAAGATATCTAACCATATGATGTAAAAATCTATCTCCTTCAACAATATATGATAACTTTTTATCTTCTAAAATCCATTTTGAAACAAAAATCTTACACATCGTATTCTCTTTTTCTGGATTAAACTTTGAAAAAGATAAGAAATCATGACTACCACACAAAAGACTAGACAATTCGTTTAACATATCTATATCAATATTATCAACAAACCAATAATTAGATTTTAATAATGGACTACTATCTAAAGTGCACTGGTAAATATACTCTTTTTTATTTGCATCATATCTAGAATGAAAGTTTTCAGAAACATTTTCAACAGATATAATTTGTATTGCATGTGGAAGTCTCGCATTGATTGCATTTTTGATACGTTTATCATCTAAATCGGTATTTAAATCAAAATGAGCAACTTGTCCTAAAGCATGTACTCCAGAGTCAGTGCGACTAGCTCCTATAATTTTAATTTCTTTATCATCATTAAGAAATGATAGTGACTTTTCTATATTGCTTTGAATTGTATTGGGATCTTTTTGTGATTGAAAACCAAGAAAATTGGATCCGTCATACTGAATGACAATTTTATATCTGTTACTCATAAATTGGAACGTTGTGAGTATGTACTACTCTCTCATTCAAGCGTGATTTATACAGCACTTCCCCAGAAGGTAAAATTATACCCGATATCCCATTGTTAGCGCTTTGAATTATAGGAACTCTTTGTTCGATTGCTCTTATTTTTGCTAACTCAAAATGCTGATAAGGCATAAACTCACCAACATAAGAATCATTTGTGACTATAAACAAAATATCTGCACCATTTTCAACCATTTTATTAACAATCTTTGGATTGCTAGAATCATAACATATAAGCGTTGCAACATTATAATCTTTTACAGGAAATACTTTGTATTCACTGCCAGGTGTAAAGCTTCCCATGTCGTCAAATTGATTCATTTTATCGAACCAAGATTTAAAAAATGGAACATATTCTGCAAACGGAACTAAAAATATCTTTTGATATGTATCAAAACTACCGTCAGGCAACATAATCATAGCACTATTATAACTAAAACGTTGACCGTTGATAAACCTACTCTCTGGGATTCCAAGAATTAAAAATGCATTATTATCCATTATTCTATTATGGAAAAATAATCTATCATTAACATTCGTTGTAAGATATGATGGAACAGATACTTCAGGCCACACTATAATCTCTGCTTTATCTTCTAGCGACTTCAAAAGAAGTGATTCCATAATCTCAAAATTTCTTTTTCTTAAATCTCTATCCCACTTCTCATCTGGAAAAATAACAGGTTGACCTATTGATATATTAATATAATCTTTTGGTTCAGTATTTTGATAATATTGAATTTGACTTTTTCCATAAATAAACATAATGCAAAGAAAGATAGAGAAATATGCAAAAAATTTAATTTCTTTTGATTTAAAGTATTGATATATCAGTCCATTAAAAATCAATAAAACAAATGATATTGCATTTGGATGAATGCTTGCTAATTGAAGAATAATATTATAATTCGACTGTGTAAGAGATAAATCTAGCCATGGAAAAGCTAATGGCCCAAAATTTCTCAAAATTTCAACAAAAAAAATCCAAATAAAAGGGATTGAAAAGAGTTTATATTTTTTAGGAATAAAATAAATTGCTATACCAAAAAATGTCCAAAAAATAGTCAAGTAAAAACAAGCTGCAATATAAGATATAAAACCCGCACTAACTGATGTGCCAGAATTAATAGCAATCCAATTCAATATAATTAAATTGCTAACAATGCTAGCAATAAACATAAACAAGATATTGTCTTTAATATTGTTAGAATTAATTAAAAAATGTAATAGAGGAACAAAAAAGAACCAGGCCACAAAACCTAGGCTAACAGGAGGATAAGATAAGGATAATAAAATACCTGATATAAAGGCAGCTAATATTCCTTTATATTTCATTGATTTTTATTTCTGTCTAGATAAGTTTGTAAAATTATTGAAGCAGCAGTCAAGTCAACCATTTCCTTATTTCTGCTTACTTTTACATCTTGTTCAATCATAATCTTTTTAGCATATTCGCTCGAAAGCCTTTCATCTTCAAGAACAACTTCAAAATTAACATTCTCCATATCTTGTTTAAAATTATCTATAATTTTAGTCATCTCATTTTCTTTATAATCCATACTTATAGGGTAGCCGATAACAAATTTCTTTACATCTCTTTCTTCTGAAATATTTTTTAATTCACTTATAAGATCTTCTTTGTTTTTATAGCGAATCACTTTCAAGGGAAGCGCAATAACTCCAGAAGGATCTGAAATTGCTAGACCTACTTTTGCCAAACCAAAATCTATACCAATAATTTTCATTATGAAAAAACTCTTTCAACTGTATCTACATTTTTAAGCTTTGTAATAGATTTAATTAAACTATTGAGACCATCTAAGTCCTTAACAGTGCAAACAATCCATATATCTGCTGAACCGCCTGCATTAACATCAGTTGTAACATCTAATATATTAATGTTTTCTTTAGCAATGGTTTCAGTAATATCATAAAGAGTGCCAGCTTTATCTAAACATGTTATATGCAGCTTAGTCTTAAATGAGATATCTTTTCTAATATCCCAACTAACTGGAACCAATCTATCTTTTGCTCCAGATAAAGATGACAAGCTATTACAAGATGTTCTGTGGACAATTAATCCTCTTCCTCTGGAAATATAACCTACTACTTTGTCTCCAGGAACTGGATTACAACATTTTGCATAATCTACTACAAGATTTCTTACTCCATCCAAACTAATTCCTTCAGACTCAGATCTTGCTGACTTTATAAAATCTATATCAACAGAATCTTTATTTTTTGACATATTATTTTCAGGAAATAGCGTAGCAATAACATCTTTTAGAATAATCCTTCCTCTGCCTAAGTCAGATAAAAATTCATTAAAATTTTTATAATTAATTTCTTCAATCCTAGTTTTGATATTTTTTAATTGGTCATATAGCTTAGCTTTTCTTAAACCTTTTTCTAGAATCTCATTCCCTATTTTAATGCTTTCTTCAATTTCAATAGCTCTCAAATATTTATTAATTACATGAGCAGCTCTTGAAGTTTTTACAAAATTTAACCAACTGCTATTTGGTTTTTGATTTTTGTCTGTTTCAATTGCAACAATATCACCATTATTAAGTTTATAACTTAAAGGCACAAGTTTCTTATTAACTTTAGCCCTGACACAAGTAGATCCAATATCGCTGTGAATTGCAAATGCAAAATCTAAAGGAGTAGAGTCTATTGGTAGCTTAATTAAATCTCCTTTTGGAGTAAAAATAAAGATTTCATCTTCAAACATATCAATTTTTAATAATTCCATCATTTGCTCAGGTTCAGAGTCTTCACCTGTCATAATGGATAACAAATCTCTCAACCATGGCACTTGATTATCTAAGTCGCTCATCTCTTCGCTGCCTTTGTAAATCCAATGCGCAGCAATTCCAATTTCAGCAGTAGCATCCATTTCTTTTGTTCTAATTTGGATTTCAGTTAATCTATTATCCGTAGTAAAAACTGTGGTATGTATAGATTGATAACCATTTGTTTTTGGCGTAGCAATAAAATCTTTAAAACGATCTTGCATAGGAGTATATATACTATGTATAACTCCCAATGCTAAATAACAATCTTCAATTTTATCAACAATAATTCTTATAGCATATAAATCATATATATCTTCAAAAGCTTTATTATGCAGTTTTATCTTTCTGTAAATAGAAGATATAGACTTATATCTCCCAGAAATATCTGAATCAATTTTATACTTTTTTAATTCTTTTTTGACTGGTTCAATAACACCATTAATAATAGACTCGCTTTTTTTTGAAGATCTTGAAATTTTCTTGTCTATATTTTTATATCCTTTAGGATCTAAACATTTTAAAGACAAATCTTCAAGTTGCCATTTCAAACTTGCCATACCAAGCCTGTGAGCCAACGGAACAAAAATTTCTTTTGTCTCAGTCGCAATCTCTTTTCTCTTTTTAGGAGCTAAATGCTCAATGGTTTGCATATTGTTTAATCTATCAGCAAACTTGATAATAATAACTCTTAGGTCTTTTGCTAATGAGATAAAAAGTTTAATAAAATTTTCAGCTTGTTTGTGTTCTTCTGATTTGAATATGATATTATCAACTTTTGTAACACCGTCAACTAAAAATGCAACATCATCACCAAAAGACTCTCTAATTTTTTCAACTGTAATATCGGTATCTTCCACAGTGTCATGTAAGAGTGCGCCGGCAATAGTTGTTACATCCATATTCCAATCAATTAATATATTTGCAACATCAATACAATGAACAACATAAGGATCTCCAGATTTTCTCTTTTGATTCTCATGCATTCTGATAGAAAACTCTAAAGCATTTTTAACTATTTTCTTTGATTTTTTAGACTTTAATCTTGAAAGAAGTGCGTTGCTCTTCTTATCAATCAGATTATTCTTGGAAGAGATAATATCTGAAGACATAATTAACTCATATTTTGAGATTCAGACCAATCTGTAAAATTTTCAAATCTAGCATATGTATCTATAAACGTTGCTTTTACAGTTCGAGTTGGTCCACTTCTTTGTTTCGCAACTATAAGATATGCTAAACCTTTATCTTCATCTTTTTCATTATATACCCATGGTCTATATAAAAATATTACAAGGTCTGCATCCTGTTCAATTGCACCACTCTCACGTAAATCAGACAATACAGGTCTTTTATCGTTTCTTGACTCTACAGCTCTAGAAAGCTGAGATAATGCTATAACAGGGATATCTAACTCTTTAGCAAGCGCCTTTAAAGATTGCGTTATACTAGAAATTTCTTGTTGTCTATTTTCTGTTTTTGGTCCCTGCATCAATTGTAGATAATCTACTATAAGAAGCTCAATTCCTTCTTCTCTCTTTAATCTTCGTGCTCTAGAACGCAAATCTAATATTGATAAAGCTGGAGTATCATCGATAAAAAGTGGAGAATCAGCAAGTTTGCCAGAAGCAATGGTAATATCTTTCCATCTTGCCGTTTGTAATCGCCCTGTTCTTGCTTTTTGTCCGTCTATTTTTGCTTCAGAAGAAAGCAGTCTTTGAGCTAATTGATCGCTAGACATCTCAAGACTAAAGATAGCTGTTGGAACTTTACTCTCCAATGCAGCATTCCTAGCAATTGACAAAGCAAAAGCTGTCTTTCCCATAGAAGGCCTACCAGCAATAATAATTAAATCACTTTTACGAAAACCGGCAGTAACATTATCAAGATCAACAATACCAGAAGGAACACCAACTATGCCTCCTCCTTTAGCAGTAATAACTTCAAGATTTTTAATTGCTTGAGTAAGGATAGGTTTTATATGTTGAAACAACTTATTATCTTTTTGTTGAGTGAGACTAAAAATTGACTGCTCAGCTTCATCAAGGATGGTGGCTACATCTTCACCTGATTCAAAAGCTTTTTTTGACATATAATGAGATGCAGATATTAAATCTCTTAGAATTCCTTTTTCTTTAACAATGCCTGCATATGTTTCAATATTAGCTGCAGTAGGAACTTTTTCAACAAGACCTGTTAAATAGTATAACCCTCCTACTGACTTTAATAATTTTTTCTTTTTGAGTTCATTAGAAACTGAAACAGTGTCAATAGGGTCACTTTTTTCTGATAAAACAAGCATTGCATCAAATATTTTTTTATGAATTTCTTTATAGAAATAATGGCTTGATCGTAATAATCCTATTGCTTTATTAGCAGCAGCCTCATCGATCATCATTCCTCCAAGAACAGCTTCTTCTGCCTCTATTGATTGAGGTTGTAAATTAATATTATTATCTTTTTTATTGTTAGCCATCTTTATCTGTTAGTTTTATCCACAAACTATCAACATCCTCACTGATAGTTCTAATTTGATTACATTAATACAGTTTTTTGGTGGTAACAAGCTTATTCGTTAATACAAAATGAAAACATGCTAAGATAAATTCCAATCTATAGATGTTTTGCCATGTTTTATCAAGTAATCATTAGCTTTAGAAAAATGCTTACATCCAAAAAATCCATTATTTGCAGACAATGGAGATGGATGTGCAGCTAAAAGAACACAATGGACATTTTTATCTAATATAGAAGAAAAAGATTTTGCTTCATTTCCCCATAACATAAATACTACATTCTCTAAATCTTTCGATAGAACTTTAATAACTGCTTCAGTGAATGTCTCCCATCCTAAACTTTTGTGTGAATTGGCTTTATTAGCTTCAACCGTTAACACTCTATTTAATAATAAAACACCTTGATTAGCCCAAGATTGCAAATTTCCACTATTGGGGATAGCAATATTTAAGTCTGAATTCAATTCTTTATAAATATTTTTTAAGGAAGGAGGAATTTTAGTTTCTTTTTCAACGCTAAAACATAAACCGTGAGCTTGTCCAGGGCCATGATATGGATCTTGTCCTATAATTACTACTTTAACTCTGTTTAATGGCGTAGAATTAAAAGCATTAAATATTTTTTTGGGATGAGGGTATATTGTTTTTGTTCTATATAGATCACGTATATTACTTGTTAGACGTTTCCAATAATTTTTCGAAAATTCATCTGAAAGTGCAGCATGCCAAGTATCATCAATAATTACGGTTTTAGAAGTCTTTGTTGAACTTTTCTTGAATAACTTAGATTTTTGATTTAAATCTAGGAATATATCTGGTCCAAATAATTCCTGATTTTGTAAAAGATATTGTTTTTTTACATTAAGATTCTTCGTCAAGAGATTCTTCTGAATGTTTCCAGTTTACTTTTCCTTCAAGATATTCATCAAGAGCAATGCTTGTAACTTTTTCCTCTTTATCAAAATCAATATCTTCTCTATGAATCGGCTCTGATAATACACCTTCTTCTTCTGAAAGTTCGGTATTTTCTTCAATTATTTGTTTTAATATTCTTTCCTGTAAAATTTGCTTTGCTCTTCTAGAGACAACTGCTACAGATTCGTATAAATCATCAGTTTTTTTTAATAACTTTTTAAAAGAAATTGGTTCAATTGCCATTTTTAATCCTCTTCAGTACTGTATTTTTTAATTCTTCAAATGTGGTTTCGAAATTATCATTAATAAGTGTATAGTCAAATTCTTTTTTTAAGCTCTCTTCTTTGTCAAATCTGCTCAATCTCTTTTTTATCTCATCTTCTGATTCTGAAGATCTATTAATTAGTCTATTTTCTAGTTCATCAATTGGAACGGATAAAAATATAGAAAATGTATCATTAGGGTATAATTTTTTAAGAGTTAGCGCTCCTTTAACATCCAATTCTAGAAAAAGAGGCTTCCCTTCCTTTAAAAAATCTTCTACAACATC
>CAYZYM010000008.1:0-4958 GCA_964482595.1 uncultured bacterium
TTTATTGTTGTTTTCGTTATCTTCCTTTATCTGGTACTATGGCTCGCCCTATTATACTGATGTAGGTTATGCACCTGTTCAACCGGTTTCTTATAGTCATAAATTACACGCAGGAGACCTTAATATTGATTGTCGATATTGTCATGTTGGAGTTGAACAAACTTATAGCGCTGTAATCCCACCTACAGAAACATGTATGGGATGTCATACTTATGTTAAAACAGATAGTGAAAAATTAAAATTAGTTCGAGAAAGTTGGGAAACTGGAAAGCCTATTGCATGGATTAAAGTCCATATGCTTCCTGAGTATGCTTATTTTAACCATAGTGTTCATGTCAATTCAGGAGTTGCTTGTATATCTTGTCATGGAAATGTTGCAGAAATGGATATTGTATATCAAGCAAAGCCATTGAGTATGGATTGGTGTTTGGATTGTCATAGATCTGATTCACCTGAAGTAAGACCAGTTAATGAAGTAACAAATATGTATTGGACTCCACCTGATAATTATGATGATTTTGTTGCATCATTTATAAAGGAGCATGGAGATGAAAGACCTGTAGCGGATTGTCAACAATGTCACAGATAAAAAATAATAAAAACGAAGAGTTTGTAAAAACAAACCATAATAGTGAAGACAAAGCCAAATCTCATGAGTTTGGATATTGGAAAAGTTTAAAAGATATTTCTTCTGATGAAGATTATGGAAAATATCTTCAACAATCAGACAATCACGAAGAGAGCAATCTTTCAAGAAGAAATTTTTTATCACTAATTGCTGCATCCGTTGCATTAGCAGGATTGGAAGGTTGCAAGAAGCCAGTTCAGAAAATCATTCCTTATGTTGAAAATATACCAGGGACCATTCCTGGAATTAGGAAAGAATATGCAACCACTATGCCATTTAAAAATAATGTTGTTGGGCTAGTAATTGAGAATCATGATGAACGACCGATTAAAGTTTTTGGAAATGATAATCATCCAACATCGCTTGGTAAGTCTAATGTATTCAGTCAAGCATCTATCTTAGATATGTATGATCCAGATCGTGCTAGAGGATTAAGGCTTGATGGTAAAAAAGTAGACTGGTCTGAATATGTAAAATATGCGAAATCAATTCACAGTTCAAAAGGGGAAGGATTAGCTGTCTTATTACAAGAATCATCCTCTCCAACAATGAACTTGTTAAGAGAAGATTTTAAGAAAACTTATCCCAATGCAGATTGGGTAGTATATGATCCGATTAATAATGAAAATTTATACTCTGGAATTGAAAGAGCATTAGGCAAAAAATTACAGCCTTACAATCGACTAGAAAAAGCAAAGACAATTTTATCTATTGGTTCCGATTTTCTCGGGTGTGATGATAATAATGTTTATCACACAAGAAAATTTGCTGAAAACAGGAGAGTAAAAGATAAAAACAGCACTATGAACCGTTTGTATGTAGTGGAAAGTTCTATGAGTTCAACAGGGGCTAGCGCTGATCATCGATTAAATATCCCAACTAGTGAATTGGATACCATATTAAAAGAATTGTGTAGCGAATTAAAAAAATTAGGTATGGATATTAGCGCTGGCAGTTTAAAGACTTCAAATAATTTATGGATTAAAACTGTTGCAGAGGAATTAATGGAGAACAAAGGGAATAGTATTATTCTTGGTGGAAACCATTTGAGTTCTGATGCACATGCAATTATTACTATGTTAAATGATCGGTTGAACGCACCAATTGATTATTATCCATTAGATAATTCTCATATAACTAGTTTAGAAGATTTTGTTGCTTTATGTGCAAAAATGAAAAAAGGTTCTATCAAAAACTTGATGATACTAGGTGGAAATCCTGTATACAATGCTCCTGCAGATTTAGAGTTTGAATCATTGATAAAGAATGTTAAAAATGTTGTTCATTTGAGTAACATTCATGATGAAACTTCTAAACATTCTAATTGGCATATTGCAGAATCACATTATTTTGAAACTTGGGGAGATGCAATGTCCTATGATGGATATTCAAGCGTTATTCAACCTCAAATTAGACCTTTATTCCAATCGCATAGTGCAATTGAGTTATTAATTCCTATTGTTTATGGTGAAGAAAAAAGTTCTTATGATTTTATTAAAGAAGTATGGAAATCTAGCATTGTTAAAAAGTCAAATTTTGAAAAACAATGGAATAAAATATTGCATGATGGCGTTTATGATAAACCGTTATTAAAAGTGTATAAAGCACCAGGATTTGAAGTGTCTTCAAAGAAATTGTCCACAGCATTATTAAATACTAAGCTCAAAGTCAAAAGTGACAAGTTTGAAGTTGTATTTATTGCATCTCCATCAACTTATGATGGTCGTTATGCAAATAATGGATGGTTGCAAGAAATTCCAAAGCCAGTTACTCAATTGACTTGGGACAATGCTGCTTTTATTAGCATGTCTGTTGCAAAAAAATTAAAAATAAAGAATGGGCAGATGTTAGAAATATCTTTAGATGGAAGAAGCATGAATATTCCAGCATGGATTGTACCAGGACAGAATAAAAAAACAATTACTATTGAATTGGGTTATGGTAGAGATTTTAATGGAAGAATAGGCAATGATGTCGGATTCAATGCTTATGCATTACGTACAATACAAACAATGGCCTATGGAATTAATGCGAGCATTAAAGTTCTTAATAAAACTTATCCGCTTGCAGGCACACAGGATCATCATGGTTTAGAAGAAGATAGCTTATCCTTATTAAATAATAATGCTGGAACTGAAAGCACGCAAAAAAGAATTCCTGAATTAGTTCGTCAATCAACACTGGATTATTATAAAGATCATCCAAATTTTGTCCAAGATGCTGTTAAAGAACATAAGCCAGATAAAAAAAGAACATGGGCAGACCATTCAATGTACAATCCTGAGCCTGAATATGATTATAGCAAAGGACAACAATGGGGGATGTCAATTGATTTAACTAGTTGCACAGGCTGTAATGCATGTTCTATATCCTGCCAGAGTGAAAACAATATCCCAATTGTTGGAAAACAACAAGTATTAAATGGAAGAGAAATGCATTGGATTCGTATTGATAATTATTTTTCTGGAGACCCTGACAATCCAGAAGTGTCTAGTCAATCTGTTGCATGTGTTCACTGTGAGTTAGCACCATGTGAACAAGTATGTCCAGTTGCTGCTACTACCCATTCTAGCGATGGAGTGAATCAGATGACATATAATAGATGTTTAGGAACAAGATACTGTGCAAATAATTGTCCATACAAAGTAAGAAATTTTAATTTTTATAATTTTACAAAAGATACTCCAGAGATTGTACAAATGGCCATGAATCCAGATGTAACAGTTCGTTTTAGGGGAGTAATGGAAAAATGTTCATACTGTTATCAACGTGTTAGCGAAGCAAGAATTAAAGCAGAAAATGAACATAGAGAGATGGTAGATGGTGATGTTAAAACAGCATGTCAAGAAGCTTGTCCAGCAGATGCTATTGTATTTGGCGATATCAACGATCCTAATAGCAGAGTTAGTGAAGCTAAAAGAAATAATCGTGATTATGCTTTATTAGGACAGCTTGGCACTAGTCCTCGTACAACATATCTTGCAAAAATCAGAAATCAAAATCCAAAGCTTGTTAGCAATCAAAATGCAGGAGCACATCATTAGATGTCAGAAGTAACTATAAAATCCAGAGCTCAGCAAAATGCTGAAGAGTTGTTACCAGGCAATCAGACCTTTACTACAATTACTGATGATATTGGTGGAGTTCCTGAATCAAAGACTCCAGTGTGGTGGTGGCTAGCTTTTGGTTTAGCACTTTCGTTGCTAACATTATTTGTAGGAAGTTTAGGTTACCTCATTTACGAAGGAACTGGAATTTGGGGAATTAATTCGCCTGTTGGTTGGGGTTGGGCGATTATTAATTTTGTTTGGTGGGTAGGTATTGGTCACGCTGGAACATTGATTTCAGCTATTTTGCATTTATTCAGACAGAATTGGAGAAATGCAATCAATCGCTTTGCTGAAACAATGACTTTATTTGCAGTGATTTGTGCGCTTGTATTTCCAGGAATTCATGTTGGAAGAATATGGGTTGCATATTGGTTCTTACCATTGCCAAATCAAATGGCAATGTGGCCTAACATGAGAAGTCCATTGATATGGGACTTTTTTGCTGTATTCACATATTTTACCGTATCATTATTGTTCTGGTATACTGGATTGATACCTGATTTAGCAACATTACGAGATAGAGCTAAAACTAAACTAAAGAAGAAAATATATGGATTCTTTGCTTTGGGATGGAGAGGTGGAAACAGACAATGGCAACATTATGAATTGGCATATTTAGTTTTGGCAGGAATCTCAACTCCACTTGTTTTATCCGTTCATAGTGTTGTTAGTTCCGATTTTGCTACAAGCATAATCCCTGGATGGCATACAACAATTTTCCCTCCTTACTTTGTTGCAGGTGCAATTTATTCTGGATTTGGAATGGTAATGACTTTAGCGGTCATTGCGAGAAAGATTTACAAATTAGAACACATATTTACAATTGATCATTTAGATAAGATGGCACAAATCATGTTATTAACAGGTTGTATTGTTGGATATTCTTATGCAATGGAATTTTTTGTTGCATGGTATAGTGGAAATCCTTTTGAGCAGTATGCATTTATCAATCGAGCATTAGGTCCTTATTGGTGGGGATATTGGGCAATGATATTTTGTAATGTTGTTGTTCCACAGTTCTATTGGTTCAAGCGATTTAGAAGACATGTTCCTTTTCTATTTATTACTTCAATATTGGAAAATATAGGGATGTGGTTTGAGCGTTTTGTTATTGTAGTAATAACACTACATAGAGATTTTCTTCCTGGTGCATGGGCAATGTATCACCCAACAATGTGGGATGTTGCAATCTATCTTGGCACTTTTGGAATATTTTTTAC
>CAYZYM010000009.1:0-14086 GCA_964482595.1 uncultured bacterium
AGATTTAACTCCACGTCCTTCATATGATATCCAAAAAATTGATACTCCTATTAAAATAGACGGGAAATTAGATGATCTTATGTGGGAGTCTGCGCAGATTGCAACAGGTTTTACTGATACAGGCATTTTTCAAGGGGAAAAAGCTGCATTTAAAACAGAAGTAAAAGCGTTGTATGATAATCAGAATTTGTATGTAGGCTTTATAGCTTATACTCCACCTGAAAAAATAAGAACATCAGTATCAAAACGAGACAACATTAATGACGACGATGACTATGTAGGCATTCAACTTGATTTATTTGATGATGAAGCTCTTATTTATGGAATTGCAGCTAGTCCATCTGCAACACAAATTGATGGCCGTTCTGGTTTTGGATTTGATAAATCTTTGGATTTAATTTTTGATGTCCAAACAACCATTACAGACTATGGTTATGTTGTAGAGTTTGCTATTCCATTTTCAAGCTTAAGATATTCTATAGCAGAAACACAAAATTGGAGAATAAATTTTTATCGTAGATACACGACCGATGATGAAATTGGACATGAAGTATTTTGGGCATCAACGATGCGAGGAATAGAATGCCAAAGTTGTCAAATGGCTTATTTAAACAATATTAAGCCACCAAAACAGAAAAAGGGAGATATTGAGTATATTCCCTCATTAGTTGGTGGATATTCTCAGGATTTTAAAAATGATTCAACCAGCGACAACTTTGAACCTTCTTTATTTGTTAAATATCCTATTTCATCTGTTGATTTGCTTGAAGTGGCATTAAATCCTGATTTTAGTCAGATTGAATCAGACGATATCCAAAATGATATTAATACTGTTAATGCATTATATTTTAGAGAAAGAAGACCTTTTTTTAGTGAAGGGGCAGAGCTTTTTAAATTCAATTCAGATCGTGGTTACATTAATCTGTTTTATTCTAGAACGATTAATGATCCATCTGTAGCATTAAAGTATACAGGAAAAGTTGGAAAAACAGCTTTTGGAGTAATCAGCGCAATAGATGAATCATCTCTATTATTACTTCCTTTTGAAGAATCAAGCACTGTTGTTCCAATGGGTGAAAGTACATCTAATATTGTCCGTATAAAACGTATGTTAAAAAACGCAGGTGAGCTTGGTGCTATTATCACTAATCGTACATTTGATAAAGGTGGAGATATGACAACTGCAGGGGTTGATTTTCATTATCATCCTGGAAATAATTTGCATTTAACGCTACATGCTACAAGTTCAATTCATAATGAATCTGATAATTTAGAGTACAACCCCGAAGATGAAGAAGACCAGACATTTGATAAATATACCAAAGCGTTTGATGGGGAAGAAGTAACTGGAAATGCAATGGGTGTTAGTTTGTCAAAATTTGACAGACATGATAGCGCTGGATTTACAGTGAGACTACGTTCTCCTGGATTTCGAACTAGTAATGGTTTTGAAAGAAATAATTCAACAAAATGGATAAAGCTTTCAAGAGGAAAAAACATTTACTATGATAATCATCCAAAATTATTAAAATCTGAACATTCTATTCAATTAGTACATAAAGAAAATTATAGCGGGCTTACAAAAAAACAAGAAATCACTATCAAGAATGGATTTAATTTTAAGAATGGATTTAATCTGAGTTTTGAAGGCGAAATCCAAGATGAAAATTTTAGAGGATTGCAGTTTAATAACCATTCAGATTTCACAGTATCTTTTACTGGAAAACTTAACCCAAACACTAAAATTCATTCTGGAATTAATTTTAATGATGAAATTATCAGATATTTATCTGTACCTGAGGTTACTTGGGAAAATAATATTTGGTTTTATACAGAGATTAAGTTATCTAATCAGTCTAATTTTTCCATTGGTATTAATTATGAAGAAGCCCAAGAGTATTATGATGGTTTTATAATCAATGCACGTTATACACATTCGTTTACATCTAAGCTTTCTTTGAGAACTAAAGTCCAATACAGCGACTTTTCAAACACATGGTTTATTGAACCGTTGTTGACCTATCAGCCTAATGCATTTTCTGCATTATATTTTGGGATAAATGACCTTCTTAATACTGAAGATAGTATGTTTTCAAATTTAACAGAGTCAGAACGTCAATTATTTGTTAAGTTTCAATACTTATTTTAGATAATGAGAAGAATATTATTAACATTATTTGTATTAACATTTTATAGCTGCGCTGTTGCTGTAGGCAATAATGCTCCAGCTGAATCTAGCACTAAAGATGTTATTACAAATGGCAATAGTGTTTATCATTCAAAAAATGGTAATACTATGGTTGCTTTTAATAAGATTTTACCTAAAAAACGCGCTGCATTTGAAATGTTAAATAAAACAATTATTATGCCAGCAATTGAGCGTGTTAATCCATCAGTTTACAAAAGCTTAACATTCTTATCTCCTGATGATCAAAATGAAGATGGAACCTACACATTTCTTTATATTGCTAGTCCTTATCTAGAAGATCAAAGTTATGATATTTTGTCAATACTTATTGACGTTCACGGAAGAACAAGGGCAGAGGAATATTTTAAGTTATGGCTTGATTGCTTTTCTGAAGAACAAGATACATTATTGTTTAGATGATAAATTCATATCTTTTTCACTGGTTCTGTATTAAATTTTTTAAAATGCAAATCCGAAAGAATTTTTTTATCACACTATTTAGTTGTTCATTTCTTTTTACACAAACCTTACAAGTCGATGATGCTACGCTTTCTTCAAGCGGTGGGTATAGCGGAGGAACAACGCTTGGCATCACTGAAACAGATGTTACAATTTATTCTAATGCAATGGTTCATAACCTGTATGTATGGGGAATTCCCTGGTATTCTGAAACAAGAACTTTTCCAGCGCGAGTGAATTTGCCTCTCGATAATAGATCTTACGTAATTAGTTTATACAAAAAATCACATTATCAAGCTATAACACAGGAATTACAGACATTCGATTTTGATAATCGACCATTAGAAGAGTTTGAATTTTTACAAGACCAGTTAGAGCGTATGAGAATTGGTTCAAAAATAGTGAGACCAATTCCTGGAAGTTCAGAATCTGTATATCTTATTTATTGTGATGAGGAAGATATATCTTGTGAAGAGGGGTTGCATTGGAGAGATGGATTTTTGGCAAAATTTTATGATCAAAAACAAGAAATGTATATGAATTCCGAACTAAGCAAACCGAACAAATATCTAACTGAAGAAGAAAGGGCATTAATCAAAAGACATCGTGGAGGTGTTGGAATGCTAGTAGGGTTGTTCTCTATGGGTATTTGGTTACTTGATAGATCGCTACAGTGAAGAATATTTCTATAAATATTGTTGGTTTTTCTACAGAATCTTATCCTTCTGGAACTACACCATTAGAAATTCTGAAATCTTTAAAAGGCGGACCAAAAAATACGATTATCTGTAAAATTGATGATATATTGACCGATTTAAATGAACCAATAGGCCAAGATGTTAAGTTGCAGTTTTTAGATGGAAAAAGTAAAGATGGGCATAGTGTATTATTGCATAGCACAGCACATTTGATGGCACAAGCAGTAAAACGTTTATTTCCAAAGACAAAAGTAACAATTGGTCCATATCTAGATAATAGATTTTACTATGATTTTGATGTTGAGACTCCTTTCTTAGAGGAGGATTTAGCTAAAATTGAAAAAGAAATGCATAAGATCTCAAAAGAGAATCTTGAAATTACTCATGAAATAACATCAAGGAAAGATGCAGTTGGTTTGTTTAAAAAAATGAAAGAGTCATATAAGGTTGAAATTATTGATGATTTAGATAAAGATGAGGTGCTAAAGACATATTCTCAAGGAGAATTTACTGATCTTTGCAGAGGACCTCATGTTCCTTCAACTGGAGTAATTAAGCATTTTAAATTATTGTCTTCATCAGCTGCATACTGGAGAGGAGATGAGAATAATCAGACACTACAACGTGTATATGGAACTTCTTTCCCTGATGAAAAAGATTTAAAAAAATATCTAACAATGTTAGAAGAACAAAAAAAGCGTGACCATCGCAAGATTGGTAAAGAACTTGACTTGTATTTTTATGACGAAGAAGTTGGACCTGGTTTACCATTATGGACTCCAAATGGTGCAGTAATTATCGATGAATTAGAGGCTTTAGCAAAAGAGAAAGAAGATTTAAGTGGCTATAAAAGAGTGCGCACACCGCACTTAACAAAAGGGACTCTTTATGAAAAATCTGGTCATTTAGAGCATTATATTTCAAGCATGTATCCTGCAATGGATGTCGATGGCATGGATTATTATATGAAACCAATGAATTGCCCTCATCATCATAAAATTTATGCTAACACTCCAAAAAGTTACCGTGATTTACCATATCGTTTATCAGAGTATGGAACATGCTACCGTTACGAAAAATCGGGAGAGCTTTTTGGGTTAATGCGTGTTAGAAGTATGCAAATGAATGATGCCCATATTTATTGCACTGCAGATCAGTTTAAAGAAGAATTTATTGGTGTATGTAATCTGTATATGGATTATTTCAAAATATTTGGTATTGAGAAGTATGAAATGCGGTTAAGTCTTCATGATCCAAAAGGGTTAGGAAAAAAATATATTGATAATCCAAAACTATGGAAAAAAACAGAAGAAGATGTTAGAGGTGCGCTAAAAGATGCTGGATTGAAATTTGTTGAATCTGTTGGAGATGCTGCATTTTATGGTCCTAAAATTGATGTTCAAGTATGGAGTGCAATTGGTAAAGAATTTAGTCTTGCAACCAATCAAGTAGATTTTGCAGTTCCGGAACGTTTTAATTTAACATATACCGATGTTGATGGAAGCGCTAAAACACCATTATGTATTCATAGAGCTCCTCTTGGAACGCATGAACGTTTTATTGGATTCTTAATTGAACATTTTGGTGGAAATTTCCCATTGTGGTTGGCTCCTAAACAAGTTGTTATTTTACCTGTTTCTGATAAGCATAACGACTATGCTCATAGTTTATATCAAGAATTAAGACAACAAGGTATAAGGGTTGAAGTAGACAATCGATCAGAAAAAATCGGGGCTAAAATAAGAGATGCAGAATTACAAAAAATTAATATTATGCTTATTGTTGGAGAAAAAGAAGTATCTGATAAAGTTGTAACAGTAAGAAGAAGATTTGTTAAAGAACAACAAACAATTTCATTAAAAGAATTTTCTAATGAAATAAAAAAGGAAATTAACGAAAGGAGAGTTACGAATTAAAAAACAGAGAGTAAGAGTAAATAAAAGAATTCATGCAGATAAGATTCGTCTAATTGATCAAAATAAAAATCAAGTGGGGATTGTCACAGTACCTGAAGCATTAAGGCTGGCAGAAGAAGCAGGGCTCGATTTAGTTGAAATTTCACCAAAGGCAAAACCGCCCGTATGTAAAATAATGGATTACGGGAAGTATAAATATGAAGAAAAAAAGAAAGCTCAACAAGCTAAAAAAAATCATCAGGTAATTAAAGTAAAAGAGCTAAGAATGAGACCAAACATTGGAGACCATGATCTTGAGAATAAGCTTAAAATGGGTAGAAAATTCTTAAATGAAGGCTATAAGCTCAAAGTGAGCATTGTATATCGTGGACGAGAAATGTCCAGACAAGATTTAGGTGATGCACTTTTGGAGAAAATTATATTAAATTTAGCTGAAGTTGCAGAAGTGGAAAAAGATAATCCTTTGGCGGGACGAAAAAAATCTATAATATTAGCCCCTAAATAAGGATATTTATAATGCCGAAACAAAAAACAAGAAAAAGTGTATCAAAACGATTTAAGCTGACTGGTAGCGGAAAAATAAAACGCAACAAGGCAGGGCACTCACATATGTTAATCCGAAGAGATAACGATGTAAAACGTGCAGCAAAAAAATCGACTCTTGTTGCAGCTTCTGATGAAAAAAAAGTTAAAAAAATGATGGGAAAGTAGGTTAGTCATGCCAAGATCTAATAGTTCAGTTCCAAGACACAGAAGACATCGTAAAACTGTGAAATTAGCCAAAGGTTATTTTGGAGCAAGAAGTCGCAATTATAAAGCTGCAAAAGATGCAGTTACAAAAGCAGGGTTATATGCATATAGAGATCGAAGACAAAGAAAACGTCAATTTAGACGTTTGTGGATTATTCGTATTAATGCTGCTGCAAGATTAAACGGATTATCATATTCAAACTTCTTACACTTATTAAAGGAGAAAGGCGTCGACTTAGATAGAAAGATTTTAGCAGATTTAGCTGTGAACAATCCATCTGTTTTTGAAGACCTAGTAAAATATCTAAAAAAATAAAGTAAAAGGTGTCCATGGATAAAACTATTAATGAGGTTAAGACATCTTTTCATTCAGATTTAAAATCTTGTAAAACAGCTGATGATCTTGAACAGGTTCGCATTAAGTATTTAGGAAGGAAGGGTAAACTAACTGAATTATTTAATCAATTTGCTAGCCTAAGCAATAAAGAGAAGCCTAAATACGGAAAAAAGTTAAATATTCTCAAGTCAGATTTTAATTCATTATATAATGATAAATTAAAATCATTAGGATTAGACACAACTCAAACAAAAGATAGTAAAGATTTCTCTTTGCCTGGATATGCATTGCCAAAGTTAAATATCCATCCTTTAGAGCAGGTTACCGATTAAATAAAGTCTATTTTTAAAGAAATTGGATTTTCAGTAGCCTATGGTCCTGAAATTGATGATGATTATCATAATTTTGAAGCATTAAATGTGCCAAAACATCATCCTGCAAGAGATATGCAAGACACTTTTTTTATTGACCCAAATACGGTGTTACGTACTCATACGTCTAATGTTCAAATACATTTAATGGAAAATCAAGATCCTCCATTGCGACATATTTGCTGTGGTAGGGTTTTTCGTAATGAAGCAGTGAGTTATAAAAGTTTCTGTTTATTCCATCAAGTAGAAGGGTTAGTAATTAATGAGACATCTTCATTTTCTGAAATGAAAGGGACTTTAGAGTATTTTGCAAAAGAGATGTTTGGAAAAGATACAAAAATGCGTTTTCGACCAAGTTATTTCCCATTTACCGAACCTAGCGCTGAAGTGGATATTTGGAATGAAAAATTGAACCAATGGATGGAAATCCTTGGGTGTGGAATGGTTAATCCAAATGTATTAGAAAATGTTGGTTATGACAGTGAAAAATATCAAGGATTTGCTTTTGGAATGGGAATAGAGCGTATTGCAATGATTAAATATGGTATTCGAGATATTCGACTCTTTTATCAGAATGATAAACGATTCTTGGAGCAGTTCTAATGAAAGTATCTATTCCGTGGCTTAAGCGTTTTGTCAATTTTGATTATTCTGCATCTGATTTAGCAGATGTTTTAACAATGTTAGGGTTTGAATCTGAAGTTGTAACCGATTTTTCTTCATTAAAAAATATTGTAGTGGGTGAAGTAGAATCAGCTGAAAAACATCCAAATGCAGACAAATTAAAGTTTTGTATTGTTAATGACGGAGAAAGCTCCCACGAAGTAGTCTGTGGTGCTCCCAATGTTGATGCTGGACAAAAAATTGTCTTTGCCAGGGTAGGCGCAGTATTGCCAGGTGATTTTAAGATAGGAAAAGCAAAAATTCGTGGTATTGAAAGTAGTGGTATGATTTGCTCTGAAAGAGAGCTAGGAATATCAGAAGAACATGATGGTATCATGGTGTTAGATTCTTCTCTAAAAAATGGCACAAACATTGCTAATATATTTGGCCCAATGTATGATGCCATTGATATTGATATTACCCCAGACAAAGCGTTTGCTCTTAGTCATCGTGGTATTGCTCGAGAAATTGCAGCAAAACTAAACAAAAAATTAAAGAACCCTTTAAATAGTAAGCGAGTAATTCCTGATTCAAAAAAGAAAGTTAAAGTTGTTTTAGATAAAAAAGGAGGATGTCCTCGTTATATTGCAGGAATTGTTAAAGGAGTAAAAGTTGGACCATCGCCACAATGGTTATTGGATTATCTAAAATCTGCAGGACAAAAAAGCATTAATAATTTAGTCGATATTTCAAACTTCATGCTGCTTGAAATTGGTCAACCAACCCATATATTTGATTTAGACAAACTGTCGAAAGAAGCTATCGAAGTAAAATGGGCGAAAAAAGGCGAAAAATTTGAAGCACTTGATGATGAAACATATACTTTAGATTCTGATCATCTTGTTATCACTGACTCAGTAAAGACCGTTGCATTAGCAGGGATTATTGGAGGGAAAGATAGTGCTGTAGGAGATACAACAACAAATGTATTAATTGAGAGCGCTTATTTTGATCCTATTGTTATTAGAAAAGGCTCAAAAAAATTAAATTTATTATCTGAAGCGTCTAGACGATTTGAAAGAGGGGCAGATCCTGTTGCAGCAAATGATGCATTCTATATGATTGTTAGATTAATGGAAGAGATTGCAGGAGGAGAACTAAGCTCTGTTGTGACTGATAAATGCACATTTGATTTAACACCACGAAAAATAGTGCTTTCTAATAAGAGATTATCACAATATGCTGGTTTTAAGATTTCAGCAAATAAAGTAAAGAATATTCTTTCTGGGTTACATATTGATTGTAAAAGTAGAGGAGAAGGCCTTATTTCTATGGATATAGCCGATATTTTATCTGATACCAATAAATTACAATCTATGAGAATTCGCACAGAATTTAGGCCATTTATGCGCAATATTGTTGATCACCTATATCAAATGGATAAAATTACACGAAAAGATGCGAGTAATTATCGTCATAGAATTCGATTTGGCTCTAAAGAAACCCTTATAGAGCTGGCAAACATGTTGAAAAGAGAGCATTCTCAAGATTTACCAAGCGAATTTGTTATTAAATCTACAGGTAAAAAGAACATCAATAATCGAGATACACAGAAGTGGATTTGCACGATTCCATCTTTTAGAGGAGATTTAGTAAATGAATCCGATCTTATCGAGGAAGTATTGCGTTGTTATGGATACGATAATATTGATGCATCTTACAGTTTTTCTTCTCAAATGCAGTATGTTGAAGATGAAGAACGTCCGATTTCTAAATTAAAGCAATATTTATCATCTGTCGGATTTCAACAATGTTACAATAATTCTCTTCAAGATAAGGTTCAGATTCAACATTTTGGCGTAGAATCTGTTGCAGTAATGAATCCCTCTTCAGATAAAATGAATGGATTAAGAACTTCACTACATCAAGGATTACTCAACACTCTTGATTTTAACTATAAAAACGGTTCTCAGAATGTATTGATTTATGAGCAGGGAACAGTATTTAAGAATAACGGAGAAAAATTAGAGGATATTGATCAGAAAAACGCATTTTCTTGTTTGGTGCATGGTGATTTTACTGCACCAAATGTGCACTTTAATCCAATTGAAGGAAATTTCTTTTTACTGAAAGGGTTAGCAGAAGGTATTTTTAATAATTTATTGAAGATAAATATCAAATTTATTAAAGAATCTCATCCATATTGTGATACATTTCATCATATCATAGATTCTCAAAAAAATGTTGTGGGGTCAATCGGTATCATAAATAAAGAATTTTTAAATAAAATGGACATCTCTTATAAGACGGATGTATGTATTATGGATATTGATACATATCGATTTAAAGAATATTCAGGATATAGTGTTAAAGCAAAAGATATTGTTCTTTATCCTATGGTAAATAGAGATTTAAATTTTATATTAGATAGTGATATAGAGTTAGCGCAGGTATGCACTGCAATGAAAAATGTAAATCAAGCGCTATTAAAAGAAGTGGTTCCTGTAGATATATTTGAATCAAAAGAGCTGAAAAACAAGAAAAGTGTCTTGTTCAAGTTGTCCTTTCAGAACCCTAAGAAAACACTTGAAGATAATCAGGTAAATTCTATTATTACTGAAATTATAAATTTAATTTCAAAGAAATTTGATGCTAAATTAAGAGATCAATAAAAGGAAATAATAAATTATGGAAAATCAACAATCAGAAAGTATAATAGTAAAAATCTTTGGAAAAGATTATTCATTTAAAGCTACTGGAAATGACGATAATGTGCGACAAGCAGCTAGACAAGTTGACCAAAAAATGAGAGAAATAGGAGGAAAATCTCCTAATTTGTCCACTTCGGACGTTGCAATATTGGCTGCGATGTATATTTTTGACGAATATAGCAGCTCAACAGTAGGGGAATCTTCTTTTAAAGGAAGAATTGAAGCTAGAATAGAGTCTTTGATTGAACGTATTGATCAGGCTGTATAAGGAGAAAGGGAAAGCAAATGGCTGATACAGTAATTTTATCAGGAATTGATGCGAGCAACGCACTCTATGATAGTTTGCATGCACGTATTGATGCGTTGAAAGACAAAGGAGTTACTCCTGGATTAGCAGCAATATTAGTAGGAGAAAATCCTGCGTCACAAATTTATGTGCGTAATAAGACCAAAAAATTTGATGCTTTAGGTCTAAAATCAGACATTTATCGTCTTCCAGAAGACGCGAAAGAGGAAGAATTGTTAGCATTAATCAATAAAATTAACAATGATGATTCATTCCATGGAATTTTAGTGCAATTACCTCTCCCAAAACATATTGATAGCCAAAAGGTAATTCACGCTATTTCTCCACTAAAAGATGTAGACGGATTTCATCCAGAAAATGCCGGATTAGTATCCATTGGTAATCCACGATTTATTCCATGTACACCAAAGGGGATTATGTATGTGTTAAAACACTTTAATATTCCAATCAATGGAAAGCATGTTGTTGTCGTTGGAAGAAGCAATATTGTTGGAAGGCCGGTCTCAGTGCTTTCCAGTCTTAAATCAATGGGAAATGCAACGGTTACTATATGTCATAGCGGGACCCCTGATTTAAAAGAATTTACTAACCAAGCAGATATTGTTGTAGCAGCTATGGGTTCACCAGAATTTTTGGATGCATCATTTATTAAGGAAGGTGCATGTTTAATTGATGTAGGAATTAATCGCATAGAACGTGATGGAAAATCAATTATTGTAGGGGATGTTAATCAATCAAGCGTGACGGGAAAAGCAAGTGCGTTAACCCCAGTGCCAAAAGGGATTGGGCCTATGACAATAGCAATGCTAGTAGACAATACCGTCTTATCTGCAGAATTATCAACAAATTGAGGAAGTTATGAACAGATTTTTAACATTTATTTTATTATTTTTAGTAATGGTTGTTGCTTGCACAGGAAATAAAGTTGATGAAGCTGAAATTAAACAAGCAAATCAATTCTTTGAATCTATCTTCTTAGACATGGTTCAAGATAGCCCTGAATTCCAAACGCGATTAGGCTACAAATCAAGCTATGATCAATGGGATGACATTAGTTGGAATAGAAGCAAAAGAAACGCCAAACGCGCAATAGATGATTTAGGCTATTTGCATAGCAATATCGACTATGATTTACTAGATGACAAAACAAAATTAAGCTACCGATTAATGGAAAAACGCTTAGAACGTAAAATTAGATCACGAGAATTTACTTTAAATAATTATCCAGTCACACATCGAGGAGGAAAGCATTCAGCTATTCCATCTTTTTTAATCAATTATCATGCAATAGATGATGAGCAAGATGTTAAAGATTATTTGGGACGATTACGCAATATTGCACCATTAATGGATACACTTGTTGAAGAATTGCGATTAAGAGGGGAAATAGACATTGTTGCACCAAAATTTGTCTATGCACAAGCAATTAAGGTTTGTGAAAATATTATTTCTGGATATCCTTTTGAAGATGTAAAAAAACAGAATGTTATTTACAAAGATTTTATAAAAAAACTTAACAATTTAGATCTTAGTGACCCTGTTAAAACACGATACACAAGCGAAGTTGAAGCTACTCTTGTAACTATCGTCAATAGTTCTTATCGAAAATTGATTGATTTTCTATCAGCACAAGAAACAGAATCAACGGACAATTTTGGAGTTTGGAAACAAAAAAATGGGGCAGAATACTATCAATATCAACTTGATGGATATACAACACTTGGATTAACAGCTGAAGAGATACATGAAATTGGATTAAGTGAGGTAGATCGTATTCATGGAGAAATCTATGCAATCATGGAAAAAACAGGTTTTGAAGGAAGTTTACAGGACTTTTTTGAATTTATGCGTACTGATCCACAATTTTACTATCCAGATAATGAAGAAGGTCGTAAAGCATATTTAAATCAGGTAAGCACCGTTATAGATACATTAAAAGCAAATATTGATCAACTATTTCATGGGTTGCCAACTATTCCTTTGATGATTAAAGCGGTAGAGCCCTATCGTGAAAAATCGGCTGGAATTGCTTTCTATCAACGCGGAAAAGCTGATGGAAGTAGACCAGGAATATATTATGCAAATTTATACACAATGAAACACATGCCAATTTATAAATTAGAAAATCTAGCATATCATGAAGCAATTCCTGGACATCATATGCAAATATCCATTGCATTAGAAGTCAAAGGGATGCCTAGCTTTAGAAAGTATGGAGGCTATAGTGTGTATAGCGAAGGATGGGCATTGTATTCAGAAACCCTTCCAAAAGAAGTAGGATTATATAGAGACCCATATTCCGATTTTGGACGACTTTCTGGAGAGTTGTGGAGAGCGTGTCGTTTGGTTGTTGATACCGGCATTCACCACTACCGATGGACTCGTGAAGAATCGATTGAATATTATCGCAATAATACGGCAAATCCAGACGGAGAATGCGTAAAAATGGTAGAACGTCATATCGTTTGGCCAGGACAAGCAGTTTCCTATAAAATTGGGATGTTAAAGATGCAAGAATTGCGTCAATATGCTGAAACAGAATTAGGAGAAAACTTCTCTTTACAGGATTTCCATGATGTGGTGTTACAAAATGGAGCCATGCCAATGGATGTGCTACAAGATGTGGTGTATGATTGGATAGCAAACCAATAAGGTATGATTATTATTAAAACGACTTCTGATAGCCATAAAACTATCAAAGCAATAGCGAATACGCTACTCAACAAAAAATACGCAGCATGTGTGAATATTGTGCCACGTATGCGTTCGAAATATATTTGGGAAGGACGTGTCACTGAATCACGAGAAACGATGCTGTTAATTAAGACAGTAGATGCCATGGAAAAAAACGTATATAAAACAATTAAAGAATTACATAATTATGATATTCCTGAGATTACAACAATGGAAGCTAAAAATGTTGATCCAGATTATTTAAATTGGGTTAATGAATCACTAAATGAGAAATAAATATGAATAATAACAATTACGAAGAATCTATATGGTATAGAATTGAGCGATTTTTTGATAGACATAATCATCTAATGGAGTTTATCAGAACGTTGTTAGCTTTGCTTGTATTAAGCTTACAGCTTTATATCATTTCAAGATTATAACAACATGAAACTAGAAAATTTAACCGAAGGCAAGATATTACAATATCTTGTATTGTTCTTTATAGGGTTGGCCATATTAACAACGCTTATTGTGCTTGCGATTAAATCTCCAAAGCAACTTATGGATGAAATGGTGCGTAGAGGTGTTGAAGAACTGTTGGTAGTGGAAGAAGACCCAAAAGATGTCATGCGAGTGGTATTTAATGGGACGGGGACGCCATTAACAGCGCAATTTGCATCACAAAGCGTCGCAATTGCTATCAATGATAATATTTATGTATTTGATTCTGGACCACGTTCCAATGCAAATCTTGTCAATAATATGACTTTGGAACCAGCCTTTATCAGGGGGGTATTTATTACTCATACCCATTCAGACCATGTAGGGGATTTATACCAATTAAATTTAGCATCTTGGGTGCGAGGAAGAGCTGGACCATTGCAAGTTTATGGCACAGAAACAGTGCAAGATTTAGTCGATGGATATAATTTAGGGTATGTGCCTGATAGAATGCATCGCGTTGCCCATCATGGAGCAGATTTTATTGATCCAGAAGCAGGAATGATGGAAGCCAACATTTTTAATACAGATGATGGAGAAGTGCTAGTGTATAAAGACGACCACATTGA
>CAYZYM010000010.1:0-7833 GCA_964482595.1 uncultured bacterium
CCAATCAATAAATCTAACGTCATCACCTGCTTGATATTCTCTTACTTCAGAAAAAGTCATACCACGTCCTTTAAAATTAGAATGATAATCTCCTCCAAAAAAATCATTCACAAGATTCTTTGTTCTTATTTCAATTTGACGGACTTTTTTTAAAATGTCTTTAGACATATAAATAAATTATGGTACAGGGATTTCTTTAAATAATTGATCAATAACTTCTTCAGATGTGATTTCTTCAGCTTCTGCTTCGTAAGATAGTAAAATTCTATGTCTTAAAACGTCTTTTCCTATATATCTTATATCTTCAGGAATAACATATCCTCTTCCGCTTATAAAAGCATTAGCCTTAGCTGCTAATACTAAATTTATGGATGCTCTAGGAGAAGCACCAAAACTGATTAAATCTTTAAGATTAGCAAGTTTAAACTTTTCAGGATTTCTTGTAGCGAATACAATATTTAAAATATAGTCTAAAATTTTTGGAGAAATGAAAATCTCGTTAATAAGAGATTGAGCATCTAAAATCTTTTTACAATTAACAACAGATTTTAATTTTGTATCTATATTGGTTTTAGCCACTTTATTCAAAATCTCCTTTTCATCTTCTATAGAAGGATAATCCACTAGAACCTTTAACATAAATCTATCTACCTGGGCTTCAGGGAGCGGATAAGTTCCTTCTTGTTCAATAGGATTTTGCGTTGCTAATACTAAAAATGGTAAATCTAGTTTAAATGTTTCATCACCAATTGTAATTTGTCTTTCTTGCATAGATTCAAGCAATGCACTTTGCACTTTTGATGGCGCTCTATTTATTTCATCAGCTAAGATAATATTAGAAAATATTGGACCTTTTTTTGTTACAAAGTCACCCGTTTTTTGATTATAAATAAGTGTTCCAAGTAAATCAGCAGGTAGCATATCAGGCGTAAATTGAATTCTTTTAAAATCAGCATTAATAAGGTTTGCAATAGTGTTAATAGTAAGAGTTTTTGCTAGGCCAGGAACACCTTCAAGTAAAATATGGCCATTAGAAATGACAGAAATTAAAATTTTATTAATGAGATCTTCTTGCCCAACAATAACATTACTTATGTTTTCTTTTAAATCTAGAATAAATCCTGAATTTTTCTCTATTTTCTTATTCAATAAGCTTAATGAAGTTTTATCCATTTTTTTCCTTAGTCAAACTATGTTTTAATTCAAAAGTGCTATCTTTCAATGGGGTCAAAAATCCATTGCTTTTCTTAATATCAACTTTTCCGTTTAAATCTAATACATTTTGTCCTTTAATTGTCACGAATAAATCTGCGATACCATTGAGATTTTCGTTATCAAGTAAAGCAAAGTATATATCATTACCATTTACGTACAGATCTAATTCTGGTTCCAAAATTTTAGTAAAATCTATATTTCCTGTAATTTGCAAATTAAGTTCTTTCTGAAATTTTAATCTTACTTTAGGATTAGTAACTAAACCATCAAGGTTAATAGATCCAATATTGTCTTTAATTTGAAGTTGTAAACCTAAATTTCTAATTGATTCTGGCTTCAGATTAGCAGGAAATGTTTTAAGGTCCATTTTACTATTTTTTACATCTATAACACCATTAAATAAAGGCAAGTCTCCTCTTTGTTTTTCATATACTAAATCAAGAGAAGAATTTTCTTTTATTTCAGTTTTTATATTTTTTAATTCTTGATTTAATATTTCTATCTTTTCAGTATCTCTGTCCACTACAGCTTTTCTTCTATTATATCTAGATTTAATAATATTTTCTCTAATTTCAATATCTTTAGCATAACCAATCGAATCAACATCATCAAATAATGCTCCTATATAACTAGCATTAAAATCTCGTTCTGATAATAAATGCAGTTTAAAAGAATCAAGTGAAAATTTATTAGAAGGATTGAAGTAAGCATTTCCAGTAAACTCAAATATAATTGGACAATCAACTATGTCTGAGCCTAGGTAATATGTGCAAGCACCATCAACAACAGTCCCTTTGCTATCACTAGATGTTTGAAGGAATATTTTTGGTAAATACTTTCTAGCAAGATTACCCATTGGTAAATCTTCCTTTTTTGCATCAATATTTTTTAAAAATGAATCGTTGATATATTGAGTAGATTGAAGATTTGCTATGGGCCCTTTAATATCTATATAAACTTCATCGATTATTCTTTTATCAATCTCTTCGTCCCTTGCTAACTTAGAAGCAAGGTAAAATATATCCCTGATCGATATTTCAGACTGGATATTTGCTCCTTCAATTGATAATATATTTTTCGCTAGACTATCTGGTTTGTAATAAAATTTTCCAATAGATGTTTCTATGTTCAATGAAATCTTACCGCTTTTTTCAAGATCTAGATAAAAAGAAGGGTCATATACAGTGACAAAGTAATCTTCAGCAATCTCTCTATCATTGAGAGCTCCATCAAATGTATACTCTACACCAGAAGAAAGTTGCTTATAAACAATTCCTGCTGATATAATAAATAAGATTAACAATAATAAGAATAAAGCGTAAAAAACTTTTAGAATACTTTTATAGATACTCATTGCATCAAAAACTAACAATTAATATCTAAATAAAAAATCTAATCTTCTTCTACAACTTCAAAATCAGCGTCTTCAATTTTTTTATCATCCTTTACATTGCTAGCATCATCTGAGACATCTGCCTGAGCTGACCCCTGAGATGGTTCTTTAGATGACTGATACATGCTTGAAGCTTTTGCATTCCAAACAGAATTAAGATTATCAATTGCTGATTTAATATCTTCAACATTAGTTGAGCTGTTTGCTTCTTTTAATTTATCTAATGCTTCATTTAAATCTTTTTTATCATCATCGCTTAATTTATCATCCAATTCTTTCATTTGTTTTTCTGTTTGATAAATCAATTGTTCTGCTTGATTTTTTGTATCGATCTGTTCTTTCTTTTGTTTGTCTTCTGATTCATGTTTTTTTGCATCATGAACCATTTTTTCAATTTCTTCATCAGAAAGACCACTTGACGCTTCAATTCGAATACTTTGTTCTTTTCCAGAAGCCTTATCAACTGCTTTTACATTAAGAATACCATCAGCATCAATATCAAAAGACACTTCAATTTGAGGCACTCCTCTTGGAGCAGGAGGTATTCCATCTAAATGAAAACGACCAATAGTTTTATTATCAACTGCCATCTGTCTTTCACCTTGAACAACAATAATCTCTACAGCTGGTTGATTGTCTGCTGCAGTACTAAAAATCTGAGATTTCTGTGTTGGGATTGTAGAATTTTTATCAATCAATGGCGTAGAAACTCCACCAAGAGTTTCAATTCCTAAAGTTAGAGGAATGACATCAAGCAATAATACATCATCTACATCGCCTGCAAGGACGCCTGCTTGTATTGCAGCGCCAAGAGCAACTACTTCATCAGGGTTAACGCTTTGATTAGGGCTTTTTCCAAAAATTTTCTTTACCTGTTCTTGAATACAAGGGATTCTTGTTGAACCTCCAACAAGAATTACTTCATCTATATCTTTTGCAGTTAATTTTGAATCTTGCAATGCTTGTTTACATGGGCCAACAACTCTTTCAACAAGATCAGAAACTAATTTTTCAAAATTTGCTCTAGTTAAACTTGTATTTAAGTGTTTAGGGCCAGAAGAATCAGCAGTAATAAATGGTAAATTAATTTCTGTTCTTGTTGAAGAAGAAAGTTCTTTCTTAGCATTTTCTGCAGCATCTTTTAAGCGCTGCAATGCCATTGGATCTTCACGCAAATCAATACCCTCTTTTTCTTTAAAATCATTAGCTAACCAGTCAACAATTTTTTGATCGAAATCGTCTCCACCTAACCTGCCATCACCGTTACTGGCATTAACCTCAATTGATTGACCTTCATCATTGACTATGTCTAGTATAGAAATATCAAATGTTCCACCACCTAAATCAAATACAGCTACTTTCTCATCTTTCTTTTTATCTAAACCATAAGCTAAGGAAGCTGCCGTAGGCTCATTAATAATTCTTTTAACATTTAATCCAGCAATTTTACCAGCATCTTTAGTGGCTTTTCTTTGAGAGTCATTAAAATAAGCCGGAACTGTAATTACAGCATCAGTGACATCTGATCCTAAATGTTGTTCAGCCATTTGTTTCATTTTTTGCAATACCATAGCACTGATTTCCTGCGGTTGATATTCTTTATTGTTGGCTTTAATAATCACTTTTTTTCCTTTTGCAGATATATCATAAGGAACGTCTTTTGTATCTTCTTTAATCTCCGCAGCAGTTCTACCAATAAACCTTTTGATTGAATAAATTGTATTAATTGGATTAGTTACTGATTGTCGTTTTGCTGGCTCTCCAACTAAACGATCACCTTTTTCTGTAAAAGCAACAACAGAAGGGGTTGTTCTTCCACCTTCAGGACTTGTAATAACGGTAGGTTCTCCACCTTCCATAACAGCAACACAAGAATTTGTTGTGCCTAAATCTATTCCAATAATTTTTCCCATGATTTCTCCTATAAAATTTGTTTTCTGATATTATTGTTGCAAAGACTATGCCAATAGTATATATATGTCATATTGATATAAAAACATGACAATATGGCACTTAATTAAGATATTTTATAGTTTTAGAAGCTTACCATCAGACAATTCCATTTTTTGATGACCAATATCAAAAACTGTATTATCATGGGTAGCAATAACAAAGGTCAGTCGAAAATCTTTATTTAATTTTTTAAATAAATCAATCAATTTTAGAGCATTATTTTCATCTAAATTTCCAGTTGGTTCATCTGCGATAATAATAGATGGCTTATTAATTAGAGCTCTCATAACAGATACTCTTTGCTTTTCTCCTCCAGACAAATCTAAAGGAAATGCATTTTTTTTATTATTTAGTTCAAAATACTCAAAAAGTGTATCAAGAAAATTATGGTCAATCATTTTGTTTGAAATAAATGCTGGCACACAAATATTTTCAGTAACATTTAATTCTGATATAAGATTATGGAATTGAAAAATAAAACCAATATGATTATTGCGAATCTCTGAAAAATTATCATATTCATTTAAATTTCTAGCATTAATAATAATATCGCCGCTATCTTGTGTATCTAAAGTGCCTAATAAGCTTAAAAGTGTAGATTTTCCTGATCCAGAAGGTCCTTTTATAGTCAAAATAGATCCTTTTTTTAAATCAAAAGAAATACCTTTTAAAACTTCTAGCGTGCTATTTCCATCGCTATAGGATTTTTTAAGATTTTTTACTGATAATATCATATGTTTTTATTAATTAGTATTATAGGATTGACCTTTCTCATTAATAGTAGAGGAAAAGATACAAAAATTCCAATAATAACTATTGAAAAAGATAATAATATAGAAATTTCTTTAAAACTAATTTCCATTGGAAGCTTGTCTATTAAATAAAATTCTGGATTTAAAACAATAAATCCAAATTGATTTTGCAGAATTATAATTAATAATGCTAATAATACTCCACAAATGATAGCAGTAAGCGATAACAAATATCCATAAACAAAAAATACCATAGATATGCTTCTTTCATTCATCCCAAAAGCATTAAGAATGGCCATTTCTCTGGTTTTTTTTGTAGAAATTTGTACAATTGAAGATGATAAATTAAAAGATGCGACGATAATAATAAGAAGAAGAGTAAAGAAAGTGATTTTTTTCTCAATTTCAGTTGCATCAAAGAGCTGCCTATTCCTATCTTGCCATGCAATTAGTTTATCTTTTGAATATTCTTTTTTCAGTGCATCAACATTGCCTAATAATTCTATCCCACTTAATTCATCTGGAAGACTCTCTTCATTAAAAGCGCCAAAAACTAGAAATTCATCAGATCGTAAAATTCTATTTTGATATATATCTTTAACAAAAAAATTCTGAGACTTGACGAATGCTAAACTATTAATAGCAATGTTCGTATCATATATAGCCACTGAATCTCCAATGCTTATATTCATGCGATCAGATAAAGAATTTCCTACAATAATATCATTTTTATTTATAGGCATACCATTAGATCTGTTCAAATCATAAAAACTGTCGATCTTATCTGAAAAAATAGTTTTTAATTTTATTAATGATTGTTTTTTATTGTTTAGAATAAAGAATTCTTCTTCATAAAATGGTGAATACTGGAAATCATTGTTAATATTTCCTATAAAATCCTTATTAGGGTCTAATAAAATATAATCGCCATATATTTTCTTAGTTTCGTCCCCTAGCACATCTTGAAATCCATTTAAAACAGCAAGTGATAACACAATAGATACTGCGCCAATAAATAAACCAAGAAATGAAACAAAATTTATTATTCCTCCCTCTAATAAATTTCGAGATATCAAAAATCTTTTGGCTACTAGAAAAATTATATTCATTAGTTTTTAAGAATCCTTGATGGGTTTATAGATAATATTTGTGACAGTGCAAATGATGAAAATATTATACTAAATATTATACTTACTCCTACAATATAAAAAGACTCATTCACACTAAACACCATAGGCAAATAACTAACAAAATAGATATTCTCTGGCAGTGAAATAATATGGAATTTCTCTTGTAAAATAACAATGAGGTAAGATAAGATTATTCCCAAAACAGATCCAATCAAAGCTAATAAAATACCTTGGAGTGTAAACATAAATGCCAATTTTTTATTTGACATACCATATGTTTTCATGATTGCAAGATTAAATCTTTTCTCATAGAAAAGAATATTTATTGAGCTTAGCAGATTAAAATAAGATACTAAAGCAATTAGACTAAAAATAAATATAATTGGCCATTTCTGAGTATTAATCCATCTAAATAATTCAGCATGCCTGTCTTTTAAATCAATTTGATAAAATGGTAAGTCTAATTCATTGAAATTGATTGACTTCTCAAAAATCATCCAACCGCTAATATGATTTTCAAGTTGAAAATAAGATTGAACTGTACTTAAAGACATAAAAATCAAACGTGAATCATAATCATAGATACCAGAAGAATAAATATCTTTAATTTTTAAAAACAAAAATTTATTGTTATCGAGGATTGATTTATTTGATATAGGATTGACCAATATTAATGGATCACCTTTTTTAACTTTTAATTTGCTAGCTAGCTCTTTCCCTATAACGACATCATTAAAAGAAAGTTTTTCATGATTAATATGTTGCAAAAGAGAAAAATGACTCAAATCGTTCTTTTCCAAACCATAAACAATAATATTATTACTATTGTGTTTCGATTTTATTACGGCAGGTTTTTCAATATACTCAAATATTAAAGATTCATTATTTTGAACTATATCTGGAAGTGGAACATCAGATTTATTAAAAGTATTTTCAAATAAATTGTTAATTGTAGAATATCCATTGATATTGGATAGCTTATCAAAAACTTTATTTTCAAAACCTGAAACTGAACTTAATACTATGCTAAGAGATGCAATACCAATTGCTAAACTAATGATTGATACGATATTTGTTATTCTGAAAAAAAAATTACTCTGTTTAGATAAGAATAACCTTTTTAAGAAAAGGAATATAAAATTCATTTCTTTGATTTTAATGTTGGGAAAAGAATAGCATCTCTAATCCATCGTGTATCAATAAACAACATTGCTATACGATCAATCCCAATACCAACACCAGCGGTAGGAGGCATGCCTATTTCAATAGCTTCTAAGAAAATTTCATCAACTGGAAAAGCTTCTTCATCGCCATCTTTTCTTTTCTTTGATTGATCTTCAAATCTCGCTCTCTGATCTATTGGATCGTTAAGTTCAGAAAATCCATTAGC
>CAYZYM010000011.1:0-3119 GCA_964482595.1 uncultured bacterium
ATATGCGCATCGTGAATCAGCTGTAGATTCTACTCCAATACTTTCAAAACGTTTTGTGCAAGTTCCTGTGCTTTCGTCTGCAGCAAGAATTCCTTTGCCTTTTTGAACCATTTGCTGTGCTATAGTATGTAACTCAGACATCATTACTCCCCAATATCATATGTATTTGTTATTAATTCACTTTGTCCAGTTTTCCCAAAAATAATCCTGGATGAAACTGTTGCTTTTGAGTTCTCAAATTTAACACCAGGAAGCCAACCTGTGCAAATACCGCTTGCAACAAAAAAAGCATTTTGAGAAGTGCATAGATCATCAGCTGACCAAATTCTGTGAATATCTTCTCCTAGCATTTCATACGCTCTTTTTTCAAAATCAGAATCATAAAAATGGAGCTTTCCTTCAAAAAATCCTCCTAATGCTTTCACAGCAGTTGCAGTAATCACTCCTTCTGGTGCAGCACCTATTCCATACAATAAATCTACTTCTTTTTCTACTGCTCTTAGTCCTCCAGCTACATCTCCATCTTTAATTAATATAGGTTCTATTCCGAAAGAACGAATTTCAGCAATTAAATCAATATGTCGATCGCGATCCAGTACAATTATTTTTAAATCTTTTTTATCTTTATTTAATGCTTTAGCAACTCCAGATAAATTTTCTGACACAGAATTTTCTAAACTAATATGTCCACTTAATTCTTTGCTTCCGCACAATTTATTCATATAGGTATCTGGAGCACCCATTAATGCATCTTTTGGAGCGGCTGCAAGCACAGAAATTGAATCAGGAAGATCATAAGCACAATGATTGGTGCATTCCAATGGATCAACAGCAATATCAATCTTTATATCACTTGTTTTATCTCCTAATTCTTCTCCAATAAATAACATAGGAGCATCATCTCGCTCTCCTTCTCCAATCACAACCCTTGTATGAATTGGTTCGCCATTCAACACAGAACGCATTGCTTCTGTTGCAGCTTTATCAGCAAGCTTTCCATCTTTACATCCGCGTAATTTTGCAGCTGCAATTGCTGCTTGCTCTGTAGCACGTAAAAAGGATGTATAATATTCTAATATATTGCTCATTTTAAAGAATCAATTAGCTTAAACATTTCTTGTATCGCAGAAGCGGTAGCATATCCGTTAAATCTTTCTTTTACTATGCCTTCTTTATCTAAAATATAGATATAGCAGTCTCCATTACCTCGAGTTCCTAACAATTTATGATATCGTTTTAATGGACCATAATAAGTAACTGTAAAATCATGTAAAGGTTTTGGCACTCCACCTCTCATCCCTCCATCAATCCATCCTCTCATCGTTGTCCATTGTCCTCCTAGCATTGGAATTTCATAATATTGTACGCTCTGATTTAATCCATACATCTGTAGCAAATCAGCCGCCCAAGTATTAATACATTTTTGTGCTCTTTGTCTAAATGCAATAGCCAATACAGTAGGTCTTTCATCAAGAACATCTGGGAACGTTACTTCATTATTTGATAACGATATTCCCTTAATAGTTGGAAATTTCTTATTTAGGTAATCAGTGTTTGACTGAGCCATTAAAGGCAACAGTAAAAATAATATTAATAACTTTTTCATTTTTATTTTCTCCCCGATAAATAAAATGGACTGTAAAGCAATAGAAATATAATACCAGCCAATGGAATAGTTGGAATAATATGCCATGGAGGATTTTGAAATAATGGAGGAAACAAATCCATTAAAGAAGCACCTCCAGGAGGATGCATCAAATACCACAAATTTGGTGGGTAATTTGGATCTGCAATTTGATCAATCCCTAGATTTAATAAATATATAAATGGTAACATATAAAGAGGATATTTCATTGCATTCACTAATGAAGAAAATGTTATTTCTTGTTTTAACGTAATTGCAATGTAAATAATTCCAAAAAATAGAATGCCATGTCCAAAAAAGAGAGTTATAAAATCAAGATCAGGAAATGTACGCTGTATATCAGGTGTCAACAATGCCATAGTTCCACCGCCTAATCCCCAAAAATATGCAAAGTCAAAAAATCGTTTATCTCTTGTCAATAAAAATAAACCTGTTGCATAAGAAGAAATATGACACATATGAAATGGAACAGTATTAGTCCATTTATAATCACCAAATGTTGTGAGAACTAGAGGTTTTAAGAGTTCATTAGCAATTAATAAGCAACCAAAGAACTTTTCAAATGGCAAATAGACTTGTTCGCTATAATTAGATTTTGCAAAATAAGCAAAACCAAAAGATGCTATAAAAATAAGAGTTAGAGTTAATAAATGTGTTGTCCCAAATAATACAAATTCATTCATTGAAATATTCCTTATATATTTTGGAAAATTTTAAAATAATACTTTGTTCTGCCATCTTTCAATGTATTGTAAATATTGGTATCTTTTACTCCACTAAAATCTTTCATAATTCCTTTCAGATAAAAGGGTGCACCATTCTGGATAATATCATTTTTTGTTTCATTGATGGTATCCTTATCCAGAGCATTCAAAACATTTTTTGTAATCTCGTATGATTCAATATTTTTCATACCAAAACTAGCAAACGCTTCTTCATATTTACCAATTGCTTTTTCTGGACAGATATCGGTCCAAGCAAATAACCCGCCAGGTTTTAAGACACGCTTTACTTCAGATAAGAATTGAGGAATAGAAGGATAACAATGTGATGATTCAACATTAATCACAATATCATAACTGTCATTGTCAAAGGGTATATTTGAAGCATCTCCTTCAATAAATTCTAAATTACTTTCATTATGAATTCTATTACATAGCTTGATTGCATTTTTGGAATAGTCAATCCCTGTAATTTTTTTAGGAGACAAATAACGAGCAATATAAGATGTTCCTCCGCCGCGACCAGAACCAACTTCTAACACAGTTTTGTCTTTAATATCCAGTTTTTCTACAGTATGATGATAAAGTTGAATACAATATCTATAATTTTCATCTTCTTGACTTAAATAAGGCTCTTGATTTTTATTATTATAATCAAAACCATAATTCATAAAAGCCCAATCGAATATTTCATAGGTATTTGCTAGACGATCATAAATTTTTTTCCATAAAAAGTGTTTAATTTTTTTTGA
>CAYZYM010000012.1:0-3838 GCA_964482595.1 uncultured bacterium
GGTCTTCCGTTAGCATTGATTTTATGGGTAGTTTCTGTTCTTGTAATTCCAATGATTTGGCCATTTTAATAATGAAATTGAAAGATATATCTGATCCAATATTTCCTAAAGATTGGCAATATGAGAATAAGGCTATTTCAAAAACATTTGAATTTTCATCATATTTATCCGGTGTAAAGTTCCTTAATAAGATAGCTTCTTTAGCGGAAGAGCTAGATCATCATCCTGATATGACATTAACTTGGTGTAAGGTGCATGTATTGCTTACAACACATGACAAAGGTGACGTAACAGAAAAAGATATAGAACTAGCCAATCTATGTGACAAACATTGTAAAGGCTAGTATTGAGATACCTAGTTTTAGTGTCACTGCTTTGGTCTTTCTCATTTGGCATTATTAAGTATGGATTGCCAAATCTAGATTCTTTTTTTATTAGTTATTTAAGAAATCTAATAGCTTTAATTTTTTTTATATCTGTATCTATTTATCAATTCAAACAGTTTAAGTGGGATATACAGCTTGCTCTGATTGGTGCAATTCAATTTGGATTGATGTATATCTTTTATATTCAATCTTATCAATATCTGCCTACTTATTTAATTGCTACATTTACAATTACTACCCCAATTTTTATTGCTATTTCTGATAAATATTTTTTTAAGAATCAATTTACATATAGAGAATTTTTAGCAATTTTTTTGGTTATACTTGGATCATATTTAATGAGATATAATATTTTAAACCTGGGTGAATATTGGTATGGTTTTTTATTAATACAATGCGCTAATTTCTTTTTTGCATTTGGCCAAATATGGTTTAAATATTGGAATAGAAAGAATATCAACACCAATATTGTTGCTAATTTCTCTCAACTATTTTTGGGAGCAACTTTAATCACATTTATTTCTTATTTATTATTTGGTGGCTCTTCAAATGAACTTACTGATACCAATTTATCTGCACTTTTATTTCTTGGTCTAATTTCTAGTGGAATTGGTTTTCTATTATGGAATATTGGTGCCATTAAGGTGAGCTCTGAAAGGCTTGCTGTTGCAAATAATCTTGTTATCCCAATTGCAATCCTTAATTCACTTACTTTTTTTGGAGAATCAATTGACTTTGCGTTATTCCTTCCTGGAATAGCGTTATTTTATATTGCTTATAGAATTACTTAGTTTTTTGCATTCTTTTTTTCTGCATCTTTCTTGCAGTATTTGCCATCATTACAGCTAATATTCTTTTCAATTTGATTACAATATGCCATTGCCATGGAAAGATAAACATTTTTTTCTTTTTATTAAGTGCATTGACAATTTTCTTTGCAGCAATATCTGTTTTAATTATAAATGGAGTCCATTCTACTGGATCTGTCATTTCACTTTCAACAAAACCTGGACAAATTAATGTTACATCAATGCTGCTTGGTAATGTATTTCTCCAACTTTCACTTAAAGCTCTTACAGCAAATTTAGATGCGGCATACGCACCACCACCAGCCCATGCTATGTGGCTTGCAACTGAACCCACAAGAGCAATATGGCCACTATCTTGATCTATCATCTTTGGAAGGAATGGAACGATAGTATTTTGTACTCCAATAACATTTACCTTAATTACTTCATTCATTATAGTTGGACTACCTTTATGAAGCGCATCAAGTTCTCCGCGACCTGCATTTGCAATGACTAAATCAATGGTGTTAATTTTTGATAAAAAATCCTCTATTACTTCTTTGGTTGAATGTTGATCACTGACATCTACAGAATAAGTTGTAACTTGAGCACCCATTTCTCGACATTTATGAGCAATATTCTCTAATTTTTCTTTTCTTCTTGCGCATAGTGCTAAGTGGTTACCACTTTTTGCATACTCATATGAAACATATTCTCCAATTCCGCTACTTGCTCCTGTAATAAAGATATTCATAAGGGTTATTCTACAAATTTATCAGTCATAATTCCATCAAAACTAATTATATTCACTTTAGAATGGCTAAAAATAAAATAAATGGTTTAGCACAATCAATTCTTGAAAGTGAGTCTAAGCAATTAAAAAAAGTTGCTAAACAAATCGATAAAGATATTGTAAAAGCAGCAAATTTGATTGCAACACATGACGGAAAGATCGTGGTATGCGGTTTAGGAAAATCAGGATTAATTGCTCAAAAGATTGTTGCAACATTATGTAGCACTGGCACAAAAAGTGTCTTTATGCATGCATCTGACGCTTTGCATGGCGATTTAGGTATATATAATCCAGGTGATCCAACTATTCTTATTTCTAAAAGTGGCAATACAGAAGAATTGGTTCGCTTGATTCCTATATTGAGAGATTTTGACTCTCCTTTAATTGGAATTGTCGGTAATACCGATTCATTCATTGCAAAAAATGTTGATATTGTAATAAATGGCACAATTGATAAAGAAGTTGATCCTTTAGAAATTGTTCCTACTGCCAGCGCATTAGTAGCTATGGCTATTGGCGATGCGCTTGCATCTGTTTTAATGGTAAAAAGAGGGTTTCAACATAAAGATTTTGCAAAATATCATCCAGGAGGTGAACTTGGAAAACAGTTAGGCCTCACCGTGAAAGATTTAATGCATCCAATAAAAGAAGTTGCAGTGTTTAAAAAAGATAGTTCTTTATCAGATGTAGCAAAACTAATGACAAAAAAACCTTTAGGAGCTGCATTAATATTGGCAAAGAATAAAACATTATTAGGAATTGTTACAGAAGGGGATATTCGTAAAGCAATTGCTTCAAATAAAAAACCTAATGATTTAATTGATAATTTAATTAATAGTAATCCAGTTGTAATCTCTTCAGATACAATCATTTCTGATGCAATGAAAATTATGGAAGACAGGCAATCACAGATTTCTGTATTACCAGTTATAGAAGATAAAAAGTGTGTAGGGTTATTAAGGTTACACGATTTATATCAGACAAAATTATTGTAAAATTTCAAACTGTTCTGCACCTTTAATTGTAGTAACAAAATCAGGTCCAGCAATTTGTCCAGCAGTATAAAATCCAGGTGAAACTTCATTTTTACTAATATAATCTGCAAGTGCGATTGGTCCTCTTCCACTAAAGAAATATGAATCACATGTTTTTAATTTAATAGCCACTTTCTTTCCACTTGAATTTTCTGCTTCACCAAATATATCCATGCTACTTTTAAGTCTAGATTCATATGATGGATTCCTAAATTTCTTTTTGATTTTATCGATTTGCGCATTGCGTAAGAAAGGCAATTTTAGAAGTATTCTGTATTTTAATGAATCATATTTTAATGCTTTCTTGATTTGATTATCAGAAAGGGGAGTATAGAATTCAATATTTGGTACACCTGTGGAATAATAACCGCTATAAATATCTGCCCATGTCCAAATACCAACTTGTATTGGGCTTCCATCACCAAAATCAATTGTATGTTTATTATATAGTGGAGATACGCGCTTAATTTTACCGTCTTTTCTAATTAAACATCCTTTATGCATGCGATATGTTCCTGTAATTGCAGATCCTGCGCTAAAACTGCCACGACCATTCATTTTAAATGCCAACTTAATTTTTTTTGCATCTGGCATTAATGATTTAAGCTTTAATGCTACTGAATCAGTTGGCAAAGTATCAAAAGCAGTTGCAGGAGCTACAATAATGCCTGCTTTTTTAAATTGATCTCCCATTAAATATGCTTTTTCAATGGTAGTCATTTCTCCAGTGATATCTAAATAGTGTGTTTTGGTTTGTAGGCAAGCGTTAACCATTTTTTTGAATGTGAATCTAAATGGTCCTGCAAAATTGAGAACCAAATCTATATCTTTAAGATT
>CAYZYM010000013.1:0-16974 GCA_964482595.1 uncultured bacterium
AGTAACAGTATTATCTTCCAGTGTTTGATGGTCGATAGTGATGCCAAAAGGAGTACCTGCTTCATCTTGACGATAATAACGTTTCCCAATAGAGCCTTGTTCGTCATAAATACACGAATATTTCTTATTTAATTCATCAAAAATCTTGGTTGCTCTTTCTGGCAGCCCATCTTTTTTAACTAAAGGACAGATTACAGCCTTATTTGGGGCTAATTCAAAAGGTAATTTCAACACCACTCTATCATTTTCTGTGTCTTCAAAGTATGCATTACATAGAACCATAAGAAATATTCTATTCAATCCACAAGAAGTTTCAATAATATATGGATGATACTTCTCATTCTCGATAGCATCAAAATATGTCATATTTTTCCCAGATAATTTTTCATGTTGTGTAAGGTCAAAATCAGTTCTGTTGTGAATTCCTTCGATTTCTCCCCAACCAAATGGGAATTGGTATTGAATATCGTAAGCGTCTTTTGCATAATGAGCTAATTCTGATTCTCCGTGTTGATGAAATTGGAGGTGAGATTTATCAATTGCAAGTCTCTCTAAATAAAAGTTGAATCGTTTTTCTTTCCATTCTTCAACATGTTTTGCATCTTCCTTAGGATTGACAAAATATTGCATCTCCATTTGCTCAAATTCTCTTGTTCTAAAAATAAAGTTTCTAGCAATTATTTCATTACGAAATGCTTTTCCAATTTGTGCAATACCAAACGGCACTTTCAGTCTCATGCTATTTTGAATAAGAAGATAATTAATAAAGATTCCTTGAGCGGTTTCTGGACGTAAATAAATTTCCTTACCACTTTTTTCAGAAGGGCCAGCGTCAGTTTTAAACATTAGATTAAATTGTGTTGGAGTTGTCCATTTCCCAACTGATCCTGAGTGAGGGTCTATTACTCCCGCCTCTTCTAATAATCCATCTCCATCTTTTCCTTTTCCAAGCAGTATATGAGCGAGAGATTCAAAAATAGTGTCATCATTACTGTGTTTTACATTTAAAGTTTCACACAATGCATTAATCACTTTGTCTTTTTGTTGAGATAAAAGATCATCCACGCGGTATCTTTTTTTACTATCCTTGTTATCTGTCATTGGGTCATTGAAATTATCTACATGCCCACTTGCTTTCCAAACATCAGGGTGGACCATGATAGAGCTGTCTATTCCAACAATATTTTGATGTCTTTGGGTCATTTCTTCCCACCATAAATCTGAAATAGATTTTTTTAATGCTACCCCCATTGGACCGTAATCATAAGATGCTTTTAGTCCTCCATAGATTTCAGAATTTGGGAATACAAAACCCCTTCTTTTACATAAGGATATAATTTTATCTAGATGTTTTTCGCTCATTAGAACAATTTAATTGAAAAAATACTTGTATAATATTGTTATACCAAATAATCCAAAAATAATTGGAATAATCCACATTAGTAAATTAAATCCACTTGCAGGTGGATCTGCGAGAATAATAACCCCATATTGTGCGACATAATAATCTTTAATTTCTTGGTCTGTCATTCCTTTAATGACCATTTTTTTGATTTCTTCTCTCATGTCAATTGCAACTTTTGATTGAGACTGTTCTAATGTTAGTCCTTCACAGATTGGACACATTAATTCACGATTTAATTTATATAATCTTTCTTCTATGGAAGATTGATAGCCAAAAAGGATGCTACCGATTGAGATAAATAATAATAATTGCTTCACTATTTTTTTTCTGATAATAATTTAAGGCATTCTTCTAAGGTTATATCATCTAAATTATAGCCTTTTAACGATACATTTTTTTTCCCGTCTGTAACATAAGGGCCAAAGCGTCCAATTTTTATTAAAATTTCTTTCTTAGTTTTAGGGTCTATCCCCACAACTCTCGGTTCAAACTTTGCTTTTCTGTTTTTGATAAGATCTATAGCTTCTTCTAGCGTTATAGACAACGGATTATCGTTTGCTTTCATGGATGCATTGATTTTACCACATTTTACATATGGTCCATAGCGACCAAAATCAACAAATACATCTTCCTTTGTTTCAGGATGTGTTCCTAGTTTTTTTGGTAATGCAAGCAAGTCATTCGCAATCTGTTCAGTAACATTTTCTATTCCAATACTTTTAGGGATTGATTTTCTCTTTTTGGAAACTTCTAACTCGATATAAGGACCATATCGTCCCACTTTTAACAATATATTTTCACCATCTGGATTTTTACCAATTATATTGTCTTGTTCTTGAAACCCAATAAGATCAGCTACTGTTTTTTTATTTAAATCTCCCAAAAATAAATCTTCAGGAATAGAAATATTTTTCCCATCTTTTTCAATAAATGGTCCATATTGTCCTATTCTAATTTCCATTCCATCTGCAATAAGAACTGCGCATGCTTTCTTAATATCTACTTCTGCTTCTAATAATTTTTCTACTCCCTTATAATCTCCAGCACCATAATAAAACGATTTTAATACATCCAAATAGCTTTCGTCTGATGAAGCAATTGCATCCAATCTTTTTTCCATATCTGCTGTGAATTGTTCATTAAAAAGATCTAAATAATGATTTTCTAATAATTGAGTTACTGCAATTCCAACAAACGTTGGAATAAGCGTTTTATTTTTTTTAATAACATATTCTTTTTTGACAAGACGATCTAATATAGAAGAGTATGTTGAAGGACGACCAATACCGCGTGATTCCATTTCTTTTACTAGCATTGCTTCAGATAGTCGTCTAGGTGGAGTAGTGCTCTTTTCTTCTGATGTTATTTCTTTATGATTAACAATAGAATCATCTGATAGCCTCGGAAGTAAATTGGCAGAAGATTTTTGATTTCTACCCAATGCTTGTTCGTATACTGCAGTATAGCCTTTAAACTTTGTCACATTCCCACTTGCTTTATATGTTGATTTTCCATTAACAATAGTAACATTTGTGCGAATATATTCAGCAGGTTTCATTTGTGATGCCAAAGTACGATTCAGAATTAAATCATATAATTGTAACTCATCTTTATTAAGGCCTGATATTTCGTTTGTTTGTTTAAAATTGCGTCCTGCAGGCCTAATAGCTTCATGAGCTTCTTGCGCATTGGCTACTTTTGTTTTATATACATTAGCTGATTCAGGAAGAAATTCTTTACCAAATTTATTTTCAACAAAATCTTTTGTAGCAGCTAATGCTTCTGTTGATAAATGAGTAGAATCAGTTCTCATATAAGTAATAAATCCTTGTTCATATAATTTTTGTGCAACAACCATAGTTCTCTTTGGTGAATATCCAAATCTTCTTGAAGCGTCCTGTTGAAGAGTGCTAGTAGTAAATGGCGGAGGAGCAGAGCTTGAAGTTGGTTTAGACTCAATATTTGAAATATCCCAACTATTTTCTTCGTTTTCTTTTTCAATTTCTTCTGCTTTCTTTTTATCAATTAAAAGCAAATCTTTATTTTCTAATCCACTATCAAACTTCCCAAAATCTTCATTTGTTGCAACTTCTTTTCCATCATAGCTAACCAATTTTGCCTTGAATTCTTCTTTATCATTTTTTTCAAAAAGAGTTGCTTCTATAGCAAAAAATTTATTTTCAATAAAGCGATTACGTTCTTTCTCTCTTTCTACAAGCAGTCTTAAGGCAACTGATTGTACTCTGCCAGCAGATAGACCTTTTTTGTTCAAATTTCTTAAAGTTTGCCACAATACAGGAGAAAATTTAAATCCTACTAATCTATCTATTGCACGCCTTGCTCTTTGAGCATCAACCAATGCATAATTAATTGTTCTGCTATTTCCTATTGCATCTGTGACCGCGCTTTTTGTTATTTCTGTAAACTCTACACGCTCAATTTCTTTATCTATTTCTTCTGCAATATGTGCTGCAATTGCTTCTCCTTCTCTATCTGGATCTGTTGCGATTAAGACACGATCAACATTTTTAGTTTCATTTTTTAATTCAGTAATAAACTTTTTTCGATCACTTAAAGTTTGAACATTCATTTCAAAATCTTTTTCAATGTCAATCCCTAATTCTTTTTTAGGTAAGTCTTTAAAATGTCCAATACTAGCTATGACTTTTGCATGGTCTATATATTTGCTAATTGTTTTTGTTTTAGATGGTGACTCAACAATTATTAGTAGTTTTTCTTGGTTTGTCATTTTAGGTGTTCAACTTACACCCTTTGTATAATAATTGTCAAAAATTTATATATATAATTATATATATAAATTATTGGGTTTTTAAAAAAGTGAGAATCTCATTTTCTGAAATATTTTTTTCTTTTTTAGAGCTTAGATTTTTAATACTTATTGTTTCATCAATAGTGATTATAAATTTTGCATTGTTTTTAACAGCATCTTTAATTTGATTTTTTATATTTTTCTTATTTGTATCAAAAAATATTTTATATCCATTTTCAATAAGATTATGAATAATATTAAATCCTTTTGAGGCATATTTTTCATTATTACAGCTGATATAAATATCAATATTTTTCTCACTTAATTCTTGTTTTGATTCCAAAATGATTCTTTCAATACCTGCAGCAAAACCAACTGCAGGGGTTTCTGGTCCGCCCATTTTTTTGACTAAAGAATCGTATCTTCCACCACCACATAGCGCGTTTTGAGAACTTGCACTCTGCGTGGTAATTTCAAATGTGGTTCCATTATAATAATCCAGTCCACGAACAAGATATGGATTTTCATTATAATCAATTCCAAGCCCATCTAAGTGTTTTAGAACTGAATTAAAGTGCTCTTTTTCTTGTCTTGATAATAGATCTCTAATCAAAGGAGCATTTTCAATAATTGTTTGATCTTCTTTTTCCTTACTATCTAAAATCCTCATTGGATTTTTTTCAAGCCTTAATTGAGACAGTTCTGATAAATGATTTTTGTGATCATTAAAGTATGTTCTGAGCTTTGATTCATATTGAGATCTTGTATCTGAGTCCCCAATATTATTAATCCCTAGATTTGTATTATTAATATTTAATTGTTTTAAAATTTGTTTCGCAATTAATATTATTTCTGCATCTTGTTCACTGTTTTTTGTACCAAATGCTTCTACTCCGAATTGATTAAATTGTCTTTGTCTTCCTTTTTGAGGTTTTTCTCTTCTAAAAAATGAATCGATATAATACAATTTGCATAATGGATGTTTTCTAAAAAATCCTGATTCTATATAGGCCCTTACAACAGGAGCTGTCATTTCTGGTTTTAAAGATATTTCTTTTCCTGATTGATCTTCCCAAACAAACATTTCTTTAGATACATCAGTTTCATCGCCAATATTTCTTTTGAATAAATCAACTGATTCAATTGCAGGGGTTCTAATTTCTTCAAAACTAAATTGTTGGCATATATTATGAACCGTAGACTCAATATGTTGCCAAACTTCAGTCTCACGAGGGAGAATATCAAATGTGCCTTTTATTTTTTGGTATTTAGACTTCACAAAACAACATTAATAATTTTTTTAAGCAATAACACCTAAAAATTTGATCGATTGCTATATAAACCTTGCCTACGCTCAACTTTTAAGTCTTTAAGTATATCCGATTTTAAATTTAACCTAAAATACAGACCTTTCGCATATCCATTTGGTGTCCAGTCTACAAAAAATTCCCAACAATCAATTTCTCTATAAAGAGTAATATTGTGTCTAATAATAGACTTATCTCTTGCATTAAAACGTGCATTATAATTTAGTTTCCAATTTTGGGTTATGTTAATTGATGTATTGGTATTGATCCAAAAATTCTTGATAGTATTTGATGGGTTAAATTTATTAATAGTATAACTCACACCAATCCTTGAACTCCAATTAGTTGTTGATAAGTCATTGATAAATTGTTTTGTGTCATCACTAAATTCTTTTTCTTCATTTGCTTCATTATTTGATTTTCCATTTAGATTAAAATTTGTTGCTAATCTAGCTGAAACCATCCTTGGTGATTTGTCTAATTCATTAATTCTCAAATTATTTTCTTTATCAAATTTATATGGATCATGTGTCAAATTAATATCCACTGAAACTCCATTTTTTATTTGGCTACGTAACGATGTATTTATTTTACCTAATTTGAATTCATCAGCATTAAAATTATATCCAGTCGACACACGCCAGTTTAAAAAATTTATCTTTTCTTCTTTTTCATCATCTTTTTTCACTTTTGCTTGGAAAACATTATTCAAAGATAAGCTGACTTGTTTGTTAGATGTAATAGGCGTAGATCCAATCAATGATCCTTGGAAATAATCATATAATTCTTCTCCAATCTCTTGGAAGTAATCACGGTTATTTTGATAGTCAGGTGAATAATTAAAGCCAATAGTTGGTGTTACAACATGCCGCACTGATTGTATATTTCCAAATTTCACCGGCAGAATTCCATATATTTTTGTTGATAAAGAAAGTCCAAAATTTCCAGTTGTTCTATTTCTCATCTTATCTTTATAAGTGAAGGCAATCTGATCTTCTTCATTTAATTCTGCTATTCTGTAACGATTTACAAAGTCTGAATTAATATTAATTCTTGGATTAATTGCTATGTATTGAAACACTGTAAATGGAGCATTAATACTAAAATTATTTTTTAACATTCCATCTATTTTTTGCAATTTTTTAACATCTCCATTGCTATTCTGTCTCCATCTATATTCGGTTGCACCATCATCATTAATAATTTCCTCTGACTCATAATAACTTTTACTATTATTTAATAATCTTGAGCTATAGTTCCATTGTATATTTCCAAGCCATGAATCTTGCGAGAAATTTTTAAATAATTTTCTCCTAGCAACATTCATATTTAGAGATGGAAGAGTGCTTGTATTTTCTGTAATAGTGCTATTGTTGTTATAGGGATTTTGATAAAAAGAAGAATTTGAATCTATCTTGCTTGATGCCATCAAATCTTGTTTATTTGACACATTTGCACTGATTGATATATTGGATTTTTTCCATCTTTTTGTATAAGTCACATTAGAGATTGCTTGTTGGTTGAGTCGCTTGACTGGGTCAACGCTGGTTTGTCTATTGTATTGACCATTGCTATAATAGCTTGCATTTGCTCTAAATGTTTGATTATTCCTTAAAATTTGATTGTGTTGCCAATTAAAGACATAGTCTGTTTGGTTGCTTTCATCAATTTTTGCTATATCTTGTTCATTGCTAGATAGAAATCTTCTTGTTTCAAGATTAAGAGCCCCACTAAATTTATATCTCTTTTTGTAGTTATTTTTTGCTTTGATAATCAGTCCTTGACGATCTGCAAAACCAAGTAAAATTTCTGATCCAAAATAATCATTTGGAGCAAAATAATAACCTAGTCCATCCATATAAGTTCCACGATTGTCAGATGAACCGAAGGATGGCATAATCCATCCTGACCTTCTTTCTTTTGATGAGTGTGGAAAGATTGCTAATGGAATTCCAATAATAGGGACACCTCCAATATATACATTAAGAGGTTTTGCAATCACCTTGTCCCCATAAATAATTTTTACTTTTTTACTCCCAAGATAAAACTTTGACGGATCACATGATGTAAAAATACAATCATCGATATAAAAAGTGCTATCAGTGATGCTTGTAATTTGTTTACCCATATACATGTTTTCTTGCACCTGACTTTCTCCTCTTAATATCTTTCCTTTTTTTGTATTAAGATTGTAAATCATTTCGTCACCTGTCATCGGCTCACGATTCCCCTCAACAAGTATAGGTCTATTATTTTCTTCTTTATTAAATGGGTTATTAGTGAAAGCTTCTAGTATGTTAGTTTCCCAATTAACATTAACGTGAGATGCAGATAAATCAATATCTTCATGCAAAATTTTTGATGATCCATATAATTTGGATATTTGTGTATCTACTTCAAACTCGATTACATCTGCTGAATAGTTAATCGGTGTAGTAACACTACTGTTAGATTGATTTGGAACATATTTCCCAATTGTTCCTCCCCTTGCTATTAACTTGTTAGCAGATTCATTTTCAATTTTAATTGATATAGAATCCCCGGACACTGCATTATTCCCTTGATATAGCGAATCATCGTATAAATGAATAAATGTTGATGCCATTCCATTAAGATGTAATTGATTTATTTCGTTATCTTTTATTTCACCAAAAATGTGCTTTGCTTTTAATAAGTTTTCATTTTCTATTTTTACCAAATCTTGATTATTCTCATCTTTCTTTTCGTATCCAGTATTAGTTGTGAAAATTTTTCCTGCAGTTAACACTTCAAAATTGATTAGTTCATCATTTTCGAAATATAAAATAATTTTATCACCATAAATTCTATGTTTGTTATTCTGATTAATTTCACAGTTATCAATTAAAGTGATTTGTTCATTTTTATCGTCTATCCAAGCTTCTTGTGCCTGCATAGTTCGGTGTTCACTATCAATCTTGACATTACCATACATTGAAAAAGCTTCAGTATTTTTATTATAGATTAATGAATCACAATAAATTATCTGACTGTCTTGAGTGACAACAACATTATCATTTAATTTTACTAATGGAGATTTATCATATTGAGTAGCAAAATCACTTTTCAAAATAGAATCGTCTTTCTTAAAAATAATATTTCCAGATAATTTTGTTACTGTTTCTTCGTTTATAACAGAAGATTGTAATAGATCAGCTTGCTGAAGAATCAGTTTTTCTTGTGCTATACTTGTTGATATAAAAAGCACTAAAACAAAAAATTTTTTCATCACACTATATTTAACAAATCTTGTGGATTTTTGTTTCATCTTTGTAAAGTAGAAATGTAATGTATAAATTGCTTTAATGTTAGAAAATCTATTAGATAGCATTTTAAGCAACCCTGCTTATTTAGCTGTGGCGATTGCTTTGGGGGCAATGATTGTCTATAGTGTTATCCAACGTTTATTTAAGTTGGTTGTTCTTGCAATTACACTTTTTATTGTTTATTGCTCCTATCTTGTTTTGACTGATCAGCCATTACCAGATATTGATATAGAAAAAATTCAAGAAGAAATAGAAGAAGTAACAGATGAAGTGAAAGAATTTCAAAAAGAAGCAAGCGATGCATTAGATAAAGCAAATGAAACGCTTGATAAGTTTAAAACAAAAGAGGATTAATTATGTTTGAAAAAGATTTATTAAATGGAAAAACTATTGTAGTTACTGGAGGAGGCACTGGTTTAGGTAAAAGTATGTCTAGGCGCTTTGGAGAACTTGGAGCAAATATAGTTATTAGTGGAAGAAGAAAAGAAAAATTAGAAGATACTGCTGATGAATTTTCAAAATTAGGAATTTATGTTCTTACTTGTCCTGGTGATGTTAGAAAACTAGAAGATGTAGAGTTAATGACCTCTCAAGCCCTTGATAAATTTGGAGCTATTGATTGTCTTTTAAATAATGCAGCAGGGAATTTTATTTCTCCTACAGAAATGCTCAGCCCAAATGCTTTTAAGGTAGTGATTGATATTGTTTTAATGGGGACTTGGAATTGCACTAGCACAATTGGTAAAGAAATGATTAAAAACAAAAAAGGTAATGTGCTTAGCTATGTTACTACATATGCATGGACAGGCTCTCCATATGTTGTTCCTTCTGCAGCAGCAAAAGCTGGCGTATTAGCAATGACAAGATCTTTAGCAGTAGAGTGGGGCAAACATAATATTCGATTTAACGCGATTGCGCCAGGCCCATTTCCAACAAAAGGTGCATGGTCACGTTTAATGCCACCGGGATTTGAAGATTTTGAAGATGGAATGAAAAATAAAATTCCTATGAAACGATTTGGCGAAAGACATGAGCTTGAAAATTTAGCTTCATATTTGATGAGTGATGGTTCTGCTTATATTAATGGTGAAGTTGTAACAATTGATGGAGGGGAATGGCTTGCAGGAGCTGCTGAGTTTAGTCAATTGACAAAAATTCCAGATTCTATGTGGAAAGCAATGGCTGAACGTCGCAAGAAAAAGTAAGATGTTCAAATTAGATAATAAAACCGCAATTATTTCGGGTGGTTCCAAAGGAATTGGAAAAGCTATTGCATTAAAATATGCAGAAGCTGGTGCAAATGTAATAATCTGTAGCAGGAAAAAAGAAAATCTAGATACTGCTGTCAATGAAGCAACATCAAATGGTCTTAATATTAGTGCTGTTGAATGTAATACAGGTGATATTGATTCAATTAATAATGTTGTTAGTTATGCGAATGATAAGTTTGGCGGAATAGATATTTTAGTAAATAATGCTGCTGCAAATCCATATTATGGACCAATACTTCAATCAGAAGATAGTCATTGGGAAAAAATTTTTCAGGTTAATGTTAAAGGATATTTTGAGTTTGCTAAGGCATGCAGTACATCAATGATTAAAAATAAATCTGGGAAAATTATTAATGTCGCATCTATTGCTGCTAAAACCCCTCTTTCGGGTTTAGGTGTATACAATATTAGTAAAGCAGCAGTGGTGATGTTAACAAAGGTGCTTGCTAAAGAGCTTGCTTCTGAAAATATCCAGGTCAATACTTTAGCTCCTGGTTTAATTAAAACGGATTTTAGTAGAGCATTATGGGAAGATGAAAATGTATACTCACAAATTATTAAATCTATTCCACAAGCTAGGATGGGAGAGCCAGATGATATTTCTGGAATGGCATTGTATCTTGCGTCTGATGCGTCTGATTTTATTACAGGATCGTTATTTACTATCGATGGCGGTGTTACAACCTAAGCGTTGAGCAACCAATTGTAGAAATCTTTAATATGTTCAAAAGTATATGCTCCAGTGGCTTCAAGTCTATTCATATCATTGTGCCCATTATAAACTAAAGCACAATCAATGCCTAATGCTTTGGATACACGAAAATCTAATAAGCTGTCCCCAATAATTATTGTTTTTGATTTATCTATATCAACACTCATGAGCAATTCTTCGCCTTCATATTCTTTTCCATACCCAGAAGGAGTATTACTGAGTCCGATGATATTATCTAAATAACGATCTAAACCAAAAAATCCAACTTGTTCAATTAATTTGGCTTGTATTGTGGCTGATAAAATACTCTGTGTCACATTTTTTTTATGCAATGTTATAATTGTTTCTTCAGCAAAAGGCTGTAGCCCAAGTGTTTTGAAGTTTTTCTCAAACCCATTATGAAATTCTATGTTTGTATCTTCAAATGGTTCTTTATCAAAATTAAATCCTACTGATTCATAGAATGTTTTAATCGGAAAAAGAAATTTTTCTTTATATTCTTGAATAGTGATATTTGGAATATTACGCTTGCTAAGAGATTGATTAAGCATTCTTACACATAGCTCAAGATCATTTAATAAAGTTCCATTCCAATCCCATATTATGTGCTTATATTTCATGACTTTGAAAGTAAATAAAAAAATAGGATTAATAAAGCAAAGACTATCAGAAAACCTTCCTGGCTTTAGTAGTCAGAAAAAAATGTCTGTTATAAAAGTTAATAAACTAATTGAATTAGCTTTTAAAGTTCCATCAAATCCAAAGCCTTCGGCTGTATCCATTGTGTTATTTCCTTATAAAAATGATATTGGTTTTTTCTTAACTGAAAGAACCCACACCGTTGATCATCATAAAGGTCAAATTTCCCTTCCTGGTGGTGCACAAGATACAAATGAAACTTTACTGGAGACATCATTGCGTGAAACTAAAGAAGAAATTGGTATTGATGTTGATTTAGAGTTAATTGGGACTTTATCTTCTTTATATACCCCGGTTTCTAATTTTTTAATCCATCCGTATGTGTGGTATGCTGATTCTATACCTGAAACCACATTAAATAATAATGAAGTAAGTAATATTTTTACTATTCCTTTAAATGATTTATTAGATAATGAAATTGTAGGGGAAATGCCTAAAGAGATTAAAGGTGTTAATATTAATGTGCCTTGTTTTCACTTCAGAAACTGTGATTGTTGGGGAGCTACGGCAATGCTTCTTTCTGAATTTAAAGATATATTAAAAAATCTTTAAGGCCAGCTAAAATCTAATGCACTATAAATGATTAAAGTTTTAAGTGTGCTCCACTACAATATGGAGCATTTTTAGATTGCTTACATCCGCACAAATTTACTTCAATATCTTTTTCAGCTTTAAACAATACTGGTTTTTTATCATTTTGAGTAATCAATTTGTGCAGCTCATCTGAACTAGAAATAAGCTTTATGTCAAGGAGGGTTGCAACAATATTGTCATACTTGTCTTTTACTTTGGTATGACTTCCATCACAAAATGGCTGATTTTTTGATTCTGCGCATTCACACCAAGCATAATTTTTATCTTTTTCTAACTTTATTAAATAAGGTTTATTTTTCATGTTTATTTTCCCTTTCAAAAAATGATATGAAAAATTATTAAGTAATATTAACTTTTGCAAGTAGGCACAATTTTTTAATATAGTAACAAAAAAAGGACTATTATGAATAAAAAGCAATGCTTTGAAGACATATGTGGATGCACAGTTGAGTCATGCCCAATAACTTATTCTATGAATACGATTGGTGGAAAATGGAGGCCCATTATTATTATGAGAATTGCTCAAGATATTAATCGATTTGGAGTTTTACATAGAGGCATAGATGGTATTAGCAAAAATATGCTAACAAGAGAATTAAGAGCTCTTGAAAAAAATAATATTATTTCAAGAAAAATCTATGCCGAAATACCACCTAGAGTTGAATATTCATTGACAAAAAAAGGTAGAACACTTGTTCCAGTTTTTGATATGTTGAATAAGTGGGCTCTAGATTATATTTAAATTTGAAATTATTCGCTTTTTGATGCTCTGATCCACATAAAGGACACTAAACCCAATGTCATCAAATAAGCAATCACTTCAATACCGCTAGGATTCCCATTATATCCAAAAAATCCCTTAAAAATTTGTCCCACTGCACCTTTATCGCTTAATAAAGGGCGAGGATTTCCACTATCATCAATATTGAAACCAAAGACTGGACCTTTATCGTTGATATTCCAAACTTCATTATTTTTCATAACTTCTTTAGCTTCTTTTACTTCAGCTTCAGCTTCTTCAATTCTTTTTTCCAAATCAAGATTAGTTCCTTCAGCAGGTCTTTGAGCTTCTAAACTTTGGACCTTACCCATGGCGCGATACTTTGGGACTTCATCAAACTCATGCACTCCATACGCTACAAGACCAGCGCAAACAAAAATAAGAAGTATTGATGTGTAATTAAAAAATTGTTTTAGTGCAACTTTTTGACCTTGAACAAATATTTGATATCCAATGAATAAAGAAACAACTGAACCAAATACTGCACCTAATATTGAAAAACCTCCTGTTGTAAATATGATAGCATAAAGAAAGAGTACAACTTCAACACCTTCTCTAAAAATAGCAAAAAAAGTAAGAGCAAATAAACCTAATGCAACATTTTTATCTTTTTCGATTATTGCAGAAGCTTCTTTTTCTAAACTTTCAGCGACATTTTTATTTCGGGCCATCCATACAATCATTGTTGAAAGCAATACTGCTGCAATGATCATCGTAACGCCTTCAAAAATTGCAGCCTGATGGCCAGTGAATCCACCTAATACAACTTGAAAAATAACTGCAAAAATACCAGTCATAATAAACGCTGCTATTACACCATTTACTATACTTTTCTCAAGGTGTTTTCTACCTGTTTTAATTATAAAAGTATAAAGAATTCCTACTACAAGAACCCCTTCAAGTACTTCTCTGAACATGATTAAAAATTCACTCATAATATTTCCCCTTTTTGAGATTCAGTCTCAATATTGATTTGCTAATATAGATAAAAATTTTTTATCATTCAATAGTGTTCGTAATTTCAATTGTAACATGAATAAAGAATTAAAAATTGATGATATTAAATCTATTATTAAACCAAGATTAACTGATGCACACAAAGGTGATTTTGGCCATGCTATTCTTCTTTCGGGGAGCAAAGGAATGATGGGAGCATGTGTGTTGTCAGCAAAATCAATTTTACGTTCCGGTGCTGGGCTATTAACAGTATATATACCAAAAACTGCTGAACTAATTATGCAAACATCAGTGCCCGAAGCAATGGTTTTAATCGATTCAAATGATAATTGTATCAGTGCATGCCCTAATTTGGATAAATATTCTGTAGTGGGCGTTGGTCCAGGAATTGGGACATCCTCAGAAACAAAAAAAGCTATTTCAGATTTAATAAAACAAGTAAAAGTCCCTACTGTTTTTGATGCAGATGCCTTAAATATTATATCTGAAAACAAAAAATTATTCAATGATATTCCAAAAGAATCAGTATTAACTCCACATCTAAAAGAATTTGAACGAATGGTAGGAAAATCCGAAAATATTAATGATCGCACTAATCTACAGATTGCTTTAAGTAAAAAATATCATATTAATATTCTTGTTAAGGGACATGAAACTTGTATGACAAGCGCTAATGGTGATATTTTTGTTAATACAACTGGAAATCCAGGAATGGCAACTGGCGGTAGCGGTGATGTGCTTACTGGAATTATTACAGGATTAATTGCAAGAGGGTTAACACCATTTGATGCAATGATAGCTGGAGCTTATTTGCATGGACTGTCTGGTGATCTTGCAAAAGAATCTTTGGGAGAAGAGTCTATGACTGCCCAAGATTTGATTGACAACCTTGGGCAATCATTTTTAGAAGTTTTATAGTGATTATTCCACAATCATATAGCCACGCATAGTTCCAGCATGTGCAATATATGTGCAAATGTATAAATATCTTCCTGGTTTTGTTGGTGCAACAAATTCAATAGATGCTTCTTCGCCTTTGTCAGCCAATTCAGTCATAGTTAGAATTGCATTGCTTGCAAGTGGATTTCCACCATTCATCTCTGCATACTTTACTACGTTTGGCGCTGCAGATTCATCAAGTAAAATAACTACATTATGAAGCATCTCTCCCATGAAATCAACGGAAGCATTATTCTTCATAGTAAGTTTTACTGTTGAACCAGCTTTGACAGTGAATTCAGTAGTGTCATATTTCATTTCATTCCCCAAAGAGCCAATAGTAACTGTAGTTACTTCATTGCTCGCTGTTCCACCACCACAATTTATGATTATTATTGACAGTAATATTATTAGTGTTTTTTTCATTTTTATTTCCCCTTTATTAAATTTGGTAATAGCATATTTGATTCTTTAATATGCTGTTTATATTCTGGCCTTGATTTGATCATTAATTCATCCATCATTGGTCCTGTAATTTTATAAAAAATTAACCCCATAATTAATGGACCACATGCACTAAGAACAATACTTAACGTATCCATGCTAGATATTGTAAATGTTGATAAACCAATCCAACACATTAAATCGCCAAAATAGTTTGGATGTCTTGAATACTTCCACAGTCCAACAGTGCAGATTTTTCCTTTATTTTTCGGATCTTTTCTGAATGATTTTAACTGCATATCACTTATTGTTTCCCATAATATGCCCAGACCAAATATTGCTGTGCAAATTACAATTTCCATTATTTTCAATGCTGCTGGATTTGTTTGTGCAAAGTATAATGGAATACCTATGAAGTAAGCCAAACATCCTTGCAAATAAAAGACTCGGAAGAAACTAAGCCACCACCATTGTTTTCCAGCTTCTTTTCTCCAAGTAATGTATCGCACATCTTCACCGTGACCAATATTTCTTATTCCAATATGTAATGCTATTCTTAATGCCCATAAACTTACTAATCCAAGAACTAATAATGCTCTTTCACTTGTTTCTCCTATATAGTAATTCATTGATAGACCATATATAATAAAACACGGTCCCCAAAATATATCTACTATACTAGCATCTTTAACAATTAGACTGATTATCCATACCATTCCCATCAATGCAATAATAGATAAAAAACTGCAGAATAAATCTGGATAAAGCCAATAATCGAGTGCAATGAAACCTGTTAAAAACAGATTAATTAATAAAGTATTCTTAGTCATATCTTAATACCTCAATATTATTTCCAGAACAATCTTTTATATAAACCGATACAGATCCATCTCTATGTTTTATTGGTGTCCCATAATTTTCAACATTATCTTTTAAGATTGCAAAATGAAATGGGTGTTGTTCTGGAAGCACAAGAGCTAATTTTATATTTTCAAATTCAAGCATAGCCCATGAATCATCTTGGTAAAGAATTTCACAATGAAAATTTTCTATATACCAATTAACAGACTTTTTTATATCATCGGTACATAGTGCTAAGTGGTCAATAAAATCTTTTTTCATAAAAATGGTATAGAATATTAATAAAACTATATGTATTTTGATAGTAGAATGAGTATCAAAATTCCAATTTTTCCACTTCCACTAGTTTTACTACCAGGCGAAAAATTACCTTTACATATTTTTGAAGAAAAATATAAAAAAATGATTGAGTATTGTTTAAAGAACAATAAAAACTTTGGGATTGTTAATTCTAAAAATAAAGATTTACTTACTATTGGTTGTATCGCATCAATTGATCAATTATTTGGGTCTGATGTCTATGATAATAATGAATACGATATTTTAGTGACTGGCAATGAACGATTTATTGTGAAAGGGTATGACGATTCAAAGATTTATAGACAAGCTTATATTAAATCATGGAAAGATTTAGAAAAAAAAGTCAATAAAGATCTTCTAAGTGAAACTAATGTATTCCTGTATGAAGTATTAATGAAATTGGGCGCATCTTCTAAAATTCCTCAAATTGATATGCCAAAAAGTTCTTTTGAAATTGCATCTATGCTTGATATAGATAAAAGAGCAAAAAAAATTCTTTTAAAGTCACAATCTGAAAACGATCGTTTAATCGTTTTAAAAAGAATTTTGAAAAAAGCTATATTGAAAATTGATTACAATGATTCTCAATCAATAGAATATTCAGATTATAATCAATTTGAAGCCTAAGAATTATTTTTCTTAAACAATCC
>CAYZYM010000014.1:0-7093 GCA_964482595.1 uncultured bacterium
TGCAGGTTTTTTACCTTCGTCTTCCATTGGTATTTTACGAGGAGACGATAAAGACTGAAATGGGATTGCAATCGCTTGATCTTTGTACTCTGAAACAATGTCAACTGTGGCGCTCATACCAGGACGCATACAAGGAGCACCTTCTAGCATCTGAATTTTAACTAGGAATATACTTACCTGATGATGAGATCCACCGCAACTAGAAGATGCTGCATATGCAACTTCCTTGACTACTCCTTTAAATTTACGACTTTGATATGCATCAACTTCAACTAATGCATAATCATTCAATGAAACATCTGTAATATCATTTTCATTTACATTTACTAAGACTTCCATTTTTGATAAATCAGAAAGTTTAATTAAAACTTGAGGACTAAACATTCCTCCTTGTGCTAAATCTCCAACTTCACCTTTTAAATAAGTGATAGTGCCATCCTGAGGTGCAACTAATCTTAATTTTTGCAAAGCATCTTCTTCTTGAATTAATCTTGCCTCAGCTTGATTATATGAACTTAAAGCAGATGCATAAGAAGAATTACTAGTTTCCATTTCTTGGTCAGATATTAAACCTTGTTTATATAATTCTTCTTGGCGTGATTTTTTGATTTTTGCATTATTTAAATTGACTTTTGTTGCTGCGACACTTGCTCTTGATGCCTCAGTAGCTGCTCTTTGTTGACGATCATCTAATGCCATTAAAAAATCGCCTTTTTTTACAGGATCACCTTCTTTAACTGCTATCTCAGTAATATATGTAGTAGTGTTTGAACTTAGCTTAATCTCGATTTCTGGTTGAAGCAATCCATCTGCAACCACTTTGCTAGATAAGTCTTTTCTTTCAAGTTTCATTGTAGAAACTTCAATAGATCCATCTCCTTTAGATGAAAATGGATTTACATATAAAACAATAGCTAATAAAACTACTACACCAATTATTATTTTTTTCTTCACTACTACTCCTTATTGATATTTTTTATCAAGTGTTCCTAGCAATTTATCCAAATTTGCAAGCTGGATTGCAGCATCGTATTTTGTTGTCACTAATGTTGAACTTGCTTGAAGTACTGCTAATTGTGCATCAAGTAATTCTAATATAGTTGCTGAACCAAGCTCATATTTATTTTGTGCTAATCTTAAATCTTCTTCTGCAGAAATTAATACCTCTTCATAAATAGGAATAATTTCTTCATAATTATTTAATGTATTAATTAAAGATGATAATTCTACTTTTGCATTTATCCTTGATGTGTTATACGTCGTTTTTGATTGACCAAGTCTAATTTTTGATATTTGTACACTATTTCTGTTTTTCAGACCAGAAAAAATTGGAATACTAATTGTTAAATTTGCACTTTTGATATAATTATCTTCAAAAAATTCGCTAGTCATTTCTTCTGGAGAAGAAGCATTCATTCCAACGCTAAGATTAACGCTAGGTAAACTTGAACCAATGGAAGAACGAACATTCAATTGGTTTGCTTTAATTTGTGCATCAAGAATTTTTAAATCAGGGCTATTTTGAACCATAATACTATATGCTTCATCAAATGTAGGAATAATTAATTCTATGTTAACTTTTTCTTTCAATTTTAGCGGGATATCTTTCTCTATAATACCCATGCTATTTTTAAGCTGTTCTATGCTATTCTCACGATTAAGTTTTCTAGACAATAACGTAGATCTAGCAGTCCCATAATGAACAGAAGCTTTTAGATAATCTGTTTTACTAACAGAGCCTAAATTATATCTTCTTTGCACTAAATCTAATTGTTTAGAAGATAATTCTAGATTTTTTTCAGCAATAATAAATAGTTCATTATTTTTCAGATATTGATAGTAATAAACATATACATTCGAAATAACATTGGATACAGATTGTCTTTCACTTTGTTTAGCAATATCATAACTATTATCACTATTTCTTACGTTTCTTACATTATTACCGAAGTTGAAAAGATTTTGGTTTAAACTTAAACCAGTAGCATAGTTTTCATTTGTAAACGAGTTGTTTCCATAAGTTGTTTCACTAAATGAACTGCTTGCTCTTACAGTTGGAAGCAACATGCCGGCAGCAGAAGTTCTATTCAACTTGGCAATTCTTGTGTTCTGTTCTGCGCTTTTAATAGAACCTTTATTCTCTAATGCGATGCGCACACATTCATCTATGCTTAAGCTTTGAGAAAAAAGCATAGATAAGAATAATATTGCTGTAAATGTATATCTCATAATATTTCTACGTTTATTAGACACTAATTGTTTCAGGAATTAAGTGAATTTACCTGTCTTTTTCAATATATTTAAAAACTTTATTGCTTCCTCGTAAGAATTTTCTATTTCACCATCTAAAATTGCTTCCTCTACTAAAGACTTAATCACACCCACTTGTTTCCCAGGTGACAAATTAAATATTTTCATTATCTCTAATCCGCTCACAGGAGATTGGAATAAACGCAACTCATCTTTTTCATCAACTTCTTTTATACGTTTTTCTACATAGTCAAAGTTAGATAAGTATTTTTTGACATTTTTAGGGTTCTTAGTGGTAATATCGGCTCGACAAAGCAACATTAAATCATCAATATCTTCTCCTGCATCAACAATAAGTCTTCTTATAGCAGAATCCGTTACATCTTTCTTTGCCAAACTGATTGGTCTTAAATGAAGTGCAGTTAATTTTTTGATATAATCTTTAGTTTTATTTGAAAACTTCATACGCTTTGAAACTTCTTCTAGCATTCTTGATCCAAGATCATCATGTCCATAAAATGTGTAACCTTTTTGCTTATGCAATCGTCTTGTTTTTGGCTTGCCAATATCATGCACTAAGGCTGCTAAGCGGAGATTAACTTTTTTAGATAGCTTTGCTGCATTATCTACTACTTCCATTGTATGAAAGAAAATATCTTTATGATGCCATTCACTTGTTTGATCTAATCCATACATGATATGAATTTCAGGAAAAATGTATTCTAACAACCCATTCTCTTCTAAAAGAATTAATCCAATAGATGGAGATGCAGTATTTAGTATTTTTAGTAATTCATTTGTAATTCTTTCTTGTGATACAATTTTAATTCTATCAGCATTTTTCTTTAATGATTTAAGACATTCTTTATCAATATCCATTGATAATTTAGATGCAAAATATGCAGCTCTTATCATTCTGAGAGGATCTTCACTAAATGTTGTATCAGGACTATCAGGCGTTTTTAATAGTTTTGATTTGAGATGCTGCAAACCATCAAATGGATCGATTAATTCTCCAAAATTATCTTTAGATAAAGAGATAGCAATGGCATTAACAGTAAAATCTCTTCTCTTGAGATCGCTAACAACATCCGTCATATCTACTGATTTTGGTTTACGTGATTTAGAGTCATATGATTCTAACCTAGCAGATGCTACTTCAATTTCACATTCATCATATGGAATGCGAGCAGTCGCAAATTCTGGAAAAGGAACAACCGTTTTTACTCCTAAATCTTTTGCAAGCTTTTTTGCATAATCAATTGCATTGCCTTCAACCATAATATCAATGTCAACAGAATCAATATTTGGATCTATCAATAAATCTCTTACGCACCCTCCAACAAGAAATGATGGTATATTTAACTCTTCAGATAACTTACTTATCTTGCTAGATAAACGATATAATCTATCATTTGTCTTAATTATGTCTTTAATTATTGCCATTTTGTAAATTAAAAAATATATCCTTTGATTATGCTAAAAAAACTAAATAGAAAAATTCTAATAATTGTGTCGATTTCTTTATTAAATGCACAGTTTAGCAATGCATCAATTTCATTTGATGATAGAATGTTAAAATCAGATGAACGTTCTTCTTTATTTCAGCTTGAAACTGATATTAAAAGATTTTATGAGTATACAGTTTGGAATGAAGAATATAGTGATTTAGAAATGAATCTAAATATTCAAATTATTTTTGAAGGTAATACCAACCAAGGAAGCACTCAGACATATGCAATTCAATCATTATTTAGCAATGGAAAAGATTTACATTTTTTTGATAAAGGGTCTCAGTTTCTTTTAAACCAAAACTCTCTTTATTACGATAGTGTTTATTTTGATCCCTTAGCAAGCTTATTGGGTTTCTATGGTAATATAATGATTGGAGCAGAATTGGATACATGGTCATTGCTCGGTGGAACAACACACTATGAACAAGCAAGGGGAATTGCAATTCGTGCAAATGCATCAAATTTTGCAAGAGGTTGGGAACAAAGATTGATATTGATTGAACTCTTAACAACTAATAATGGTTTGAGGAAATTAAGATATTCTACATACTTGAGTTATGAACTGTTTGAAAATGGTAAAATAGATGCATGCTCTAATGCATTAAATGAAGTTGTAAAAAATTTAGATGAAATCTTTAAAAACTATAGCCAAGAAAACTACACAACCGTATTTATGAAATTTCATGGCAGGAAAATTGGTGAAATAATGAAAAAGCTTGGTCAAAAAGATCTTCTTAAAAAAATGACTTATCTAGATGCTCAAAGAAAAGATATTTATGAAAGTTATTTAAGTGAAATTTGAGAAAAATATTTTTTTCGTTTAATAAAATAATCTAACACAATACTTCCATTGTAAATATTATCTAATTTATTTAATCGATACTTATTGTATTGTCTCAATTTTATGACTTTCCATAAATGTATGGACAACCAAATATGTGCTTTAATAATTGCAAAAAATCTCTTCAGATCTAAGCGCAGTAATGAATAGAACAAAGCAATCCAATCCAAAAATAATTTTATAATAATAGATATTCCATAATTGAAGCTATAAGCATTTTTTAAAAAAAGTATCCAAGAATTACGATGATTAAAATAAAGAGATTTCATAGAATTTTTTCTAAAATTTTTATAAGGACCATGATGATAAATATAGGAATCACTACAAGACCAAATTTCATAACCCAAACTTTGTGCTCTCCAACAAAGATCAATTTCTTCCATATAAGCAAAATAAATTTTTTCAAAACCCTCTAATTTGTTAAATACCTCTGAACGAATCATTAACGCAGCTCCAGAAGCCCAAAATATTCTGGAAGGATTATTGTATTGCCCTAAATCCTCTTCTAAGGTGTGAAAAATTCTTCCTTTTACAAAAGGAAAACAAAACTTATCAAGAAATCCACCTGCTCCTCCTGCGTAGTCAAATAATTTTTTATTATGAATATTTAAAATTTTTGGCTGTACAGCTGCAACTTTTGAATTGGTATCTAAAAAATTAATTAATTTTTCTATCCAATCTTTTGAATGTTCCGTGTCATTATTTAAAAATAATAAATATTTTCCATTTGCATGATTTGCTCCAATATTACAACCCTGACTATAACCAAGATTAGATTTATTAGAAACAATCTTAACATCTCCAAAACTATTTTTTATACGATTGATTGAACTGTCAGTGGAAGCATTATCAACTACTATAATTTCAAAATTATTTATTGAAATATTTTTGTAGATAGAATTAATACAATTATAAAGCATATCTTCCCCATTATAATGAGGAATAATAACGGAGACTATGTTCATGAGTTTTCTAAATTTTGAATTTCTTCTAACAATTTTTTTGCTTCCAAATCAGCTGGACTACGAACCAGCCATTTTTCAATTAGATTAGTCGCATTGTTATACTCTTCCAGTTCTTTGTAACACAAATAAAGCAAGAAAACAATTTCAGGAAGAGATTCTTGCCATTGATTCCATTCATCAGCAGTAATGTTTGTTGATTTAAAACTTTGTCTTTCTAGTGCTTTCTCAATAATGATGAAATTATTATAAATTGTCTCGAAAATGACTTTTGCTTCTTCGTAATCTTGCAAGCTTTGAACAAAAGTCTTCCCATAAAGCAAGTAATCATCAATATCTAAATCATCTCTCTCAACTAATTCATTAAGATGGTATTTGAGTTTTGATTTATTGCCTATAGCAGCATATAATTGCGCAATTTGGTATTGAAGTTCTTTAGAAGGAATACTAATAACATTGCTTGGCATCTTTTCTTCCATATCTAATAAAATCTTTTCAGCTTTACCAAAATTTTTATCTATATAATGAGAGATTGCTAATCTAGTAAATGCAGTCCTGTAATTTTGAATTAATCGACCTAATTGTGGATCAACATAAACATCTTTATTAGCAAGATTTCTATATATATATCCTGGTTGATATGTTTTTGAAATTGACAATCCAGTGTTATTATTATAGTTAGCATTATAATCTTCAAACCAACTTCTGTCGCCAACAATTGATGTTAAATTCTTTGTTATTGCATCAATATCAATGACTTGTTTTGTATTATTTGATAAACGATAGGTTAATCCTTCCATAGTAAGATAATCATCAAGATTTAGCATACTATTTGGAGATACAGTCACTGCAAAATAAATGGGTCTGTTCCAATTATTATCTTTAATAATTCTTAAGACCATCAAATCTTGAACACGAAGCGCTACATCAAAATAAGTTGGTTTTAATTCCCATTCTATACTCCCTGAAGTGTTTAAAGAATCTTTTGGCGCAGGAATAGATATTAATTTCTTAGACCAAGATTTGAAATCAATACTATCGACTTCTTCTTCCCTCATATCAATAAAAGGATTATTAATATTCTCTCGTTGAAGCTGTTTGATATACCAAGGAGTATTAAGCAAGCTTAAATTTGCAACAATAATGTCTTGTCTTATGCCTTCAACTTGCTGCAAATACCATAATGGGAAAGTATCATTATCTCCATTAGTAAAAAGAATAGCATTTGGTTTACATGTTTGTAGCATATTGTAAGCCATATCCCATGCAATGTAATTTCCAGTTCGATCATGTTCATGATAATTAGCAAGAAACATCCTTAAAGGAATAAATGCTGAAAACATTATAACCATAAAGTATGATGCTGGTTTTTTAATAGATTTCTCAAGAAAGAGTTCATTGACCTTATTAATAAATCCAAAAATTCCAATTGCAATCCATATAGAAAATGCCATGAAACTACCTACATAAGAATAGTCTCTTTCTCTTGGTTGAGGATTGTCTTGATTCAAATACAAAACAATTGC
>CAYZYM010000015.1:0-7488 GCA_964482595.1 uncultured bacterium
GATATTGCTTTATCTGGCGCAGAAACATTGTTGCGCCCAAAAGAAATTGTACATGCTGCTGTTTCAATTGAATTGGTGCAGCGTACAACAAAAATTTATAGCACATCAGGAGCTAATATTGATCAGAAGATGGATATGGCAATTATCGAGCTTTCTTCGACTGCAAAAAACAAATTAGATAGCCAAACAAGATCGAATCATGGTATGAGAGGGCATTGTTATCAAACTGGAGCAACGTTTGTAAAAAATTATGATATCGAGCAAGAAGCAACTATGGTTTCAGATCAGGCAGTTGAATTGCTTTTGGCAGACCAATGTCCAACGGAAGTAACCGACTTAGTGCTTGCTCCAGATCAAATGATGTTACAAATCCATGAAAGCATAGGACATCCATTAGAATTGGATCGTATCCTCGGAGATGAACGCAATTTTGCTGGATCAAGTTTTGTTAGTTTAGAAGATTTTGGATCGCTCCAATATGGATCAGATTTAATGAATATTGTCTTTGATCCTACCATTGATAATCAATTAGCAACTTATGCGTTTGATGATTCTGGGATGCCTGCCACAAAAGAATACTTAATAAAAGATGGAATATTGGTGCGAGGTCTTGGTGGAATTGAAAGTCAAGTAAGATCTAATGTTGATGGCGTATCAAATTTAAGAGCTTCTTCATGGAATCGTATTCCAATTGATCGCATGGCAAATATTAATTTATTACCTGGTTCTTCGACGAAAGATGAGATTATAGGCAGCATTGAACGCGGGGTATATATGGAAAGCAATCGTTCTTGGTCTATTGATGATTATCGTAACAAATTTCAATTTGGATGTGAATACGGAAGAATGATTGAAAATGGAGAGCTTACAAAAGTTGTAAAAAATCCAAACTATCGAGGAATAACCAATCCATTTTGGAAAAGTTTACATATGGTGGGAAATGAAGATACATTTGAAGTGTTTGGGACCCCAAATTGTGGAAAAGGAGAGCCAAATCAAGTGGAACGCGTTGGACATGCTTCTCCTTTATGTATGTTTAAAGATATTCAAGTGTTTGGGGGCGTGTAATGAAAAAAGATATATTTTATACTATTTGCACTAAAGCGTTTAATTATTTGAATTCCAATGAACAATTGACGCTGTTTTTAGAGGGAGAAAACTCCCAATATTTTCGTTTTAATGACTCAAAATTGAGACAATCTGGAATTATTGAAGATTTCAATATTACGCTTTCATTGTATCGCGATAATAAATCTTTACAATCAATGACAACCATATCATCAGATATTGATTTTTCTGTTAAAAATTTAACTCGAGAAATTGATGTTTTAAGATCATCGCTAGATGCAACACCATCAAACAGTAATATTATCTTTCCTGATAAATTTGACTCTGTGGAAATTGATGCACTAGGTAATTTACCTGCACGAGACCAAATTCTTGATTCTTTGATGGGAGTCATTGATAAAAATGTGTTAACAGGCGTGTGGAGTTCTGGAAAAATTTTCCGTGGTTGTTGCACGTCTAATGGCACCAAGCATTGGTTTGAAAAAGATTCTTTCTTGTTTGATTTTTCTTTAATTGACGAGAAGGAAAATATGGTAAAAGTATTGTATCCAAATTCAGATTGGAATGAATCTGATTTTAATCATGTTTATCGAGAAGCATCTCATCAATTATCATTAATGAATAAACCAAGAATGGAGCTAAAACCAGGAAAATATAGAACATGGTTTGAACCTTTTGCTGTGGCTGATTTTGTTGATATGCTTTCTTGGAATGGTGTTAGTGAATCTTCCATAAGAAAAGGGTCAAGCTGTTTTATTAAAATGAGAGATCAAAATAAGACTTTGTCTCCTCTGTTCTCTTTAGATGAATCTTTTGAAAATATGACTACTGCTCCGTTTAATAGTAGAGGGGAAGTATCAAGTACAATCCCAATTATTTCTGAGGGTGTATTTAAAAGCGCCTTAATTAACTCTAAAACAGCAAAAGAGTATAATCTTGTGTCAAATTATGCTGAAGATGATAATACATGGGGTATGGGTGAATATTTACGTTCTCCATTCATTCATGGAGGGTTATTAGACGACAATGAGAAGTTAAAAGCATTAGATACTGGCTTGTTTCTTTCCAATATTCATTATTTAAATTGGAGTGATAATTTAGGGGGTAGAATTACAGGTTTAACCCGATATGTATGTTATTGGGTAGAAAACGGAGAAATGGTTGCTCCGATAAAGACGATGCGTTTTGATGATTCTTTTTATAATTTTTTCGGAGAGAATTTAGAAGCGGTTGGAAGCACAGTCTTAGGGCGACCAGTAATAGATACTTATGATGGTAGAAATCCAGGAGAAACTAATTGTCCTGGAATACTCGTTAATGACTTTGAATTAACTCTCTAAATATCTATATTTTCACGTTTTGGGTTAAAAATTGGCGTCGTACCCAAGCGGTCTAAGGGATCGGTTTGCAAAACCGCTATTCGTCGGTTCGAATCCGACCGACGCCTCAGGGAAAATGTGATGCCCGGGTGGTGAAATTGGTAGACACAAGGGACTTAAAATCCCTCGGAGCTTAAACTCCGTGCCGGTTCGAGTCCGGCTCCGGGCACATTCTTTAAAATTATAATTAAAATGAAACATTTTATTTTTTTTCACGGAATTGGTATCAGATCATTTTTTTGGGGGCCTATAACACCTCTTTTAGAGGAGAAAGGTGTTCATTACTCTCTTGTAGATTTAGATTTTACCACTATGGAATCAGCTTTTGATTCTGCTCTCAATGGTGTTGAGGATATTATGAGAAAATACCCAGAAAGAGAGATAGTTATGGTAGGGCATAGCTTAGGCGGTCTTTTTGCAGGGTATGTTGCCTATGAACTAGGGGAGAAAATTGACAAATTAATTATTGTTGCATCAGGGATTTCTTCTCAGAAAAAGCAAAATGAGAGCAATTTTATCAAAAAAAGATTTAAGAAGATGATGATGAAGCTAATGTTTGGTGGATATATGCCTTATTGGATAACCCAACCTATGTTTTTTACACGTCATACGCCTAAAGAAGTTCAACGCCAATTTTGGACAAAAACTGTAAGAGAAAGTCCAAAGTTTTTAAAAGAGTTTTTGAATTATCGCAACTATTGGCAAGGATTTTATGATAAACCTCATTTTAGCGGTCCCGATAATGTATTATGTATTATAAATGATAAGGACAATATTATGCCAAAACATGCAGCATTGTTTTTAAAAGATCATTTGAATGCTTCCTATAAAATATATAAGGGTGCAGGCCATAATGATGTGGTGACATCCGAAAAATATAATAAAAATTTTGTTAATGATATAATTTCATTTTCACTTATATAAGGAGATACAAGGATAATATAAACTAACACTTTAAATCTAATTAATTCTTGGATTGAAGTGTTATAATCCTTAATATTGTATTCAATGAGGCCTTTCCATTTAGCGTTTCCTGTAACAGATTTAAGTCTTACCAAATCATTTTATGTTGATGTATTGCAATGCGGTGTTGGAAGAACATCTGATCGCTGGATTGACTTTGATATGTTTGGCCATCAGGTGGTAGCGCATTTAGTGGATGGTCAAGAGGGGATTGATACAAATCCTGTAGACGGAGACAATGTCCCTGCAAGTCATTTTGGAGTGATTTTAACGTGGGAGCAATGGCATGCATTGCGTGACCGTCTGAAAAACCATGATATTAAGTTTATTATCGAGCCAAAAATACGTTTTGAAGGACAACCAGGAGAGCAAGCGACAATGTTTTTTCTTGACCCTTGTGGAAATGCGTTAGAATTTAAGTCATTTAAAGACGATAAACAGATATTTGCAACATAATGAAGAAAGGACAATAACAGTATGGCAGTTGAACATTGGGTTCCGGAGATTGGATTTTGGTGGAATGGAGTATTTTTTGTTCTTTTATTTGTTCCTTTTATGTTAATTGTTGGTAAAAAGCTCTCTGTAGAACATAGGAACTATATGCTCTATGGGATGGGTATTTATCAATTAGGAGTAAAATTTGTAAATCAAATATCATATGTATCTGACAATTACATATTAGCTACGCATTTACCACTTCAATTATGTAGTATTTCTGGTATTTTAGCAGGAGTGGTCGTGTTTTATCGTAAGCAAATACTGTTTGAATTCCTTTATTTCTTCGGTATTGTTGGCTTCATTCATTCCATACTAACGCCAGAATTTACAGGAGGAGAAACCACTTGGATGGAGTGGGCAGCATTTGATTATTACATAGGTCATTCAATGTTATTCATCGTGCCTATATTTCTTATGATGTTTTATGGTTTTAGGCTGAGAAAGCATGCGTGGTGGACTTCTTTTATATATTTACAACTTATCGTCGTAATTGTTAGTCAAGCGAATGCTATTATTGGAAATGGCGCCAATTACATGTACTTGGCAAAAGCACCGATTGCTGATAATATTTTTATATTACAAGACCCTTATCATATTCTTGGGTTTGAATTGGCTGCATTGGCACATTTTTATATCTTAGACTTAATCGCAAGAAAAGTGTTTAAATAAAGAAATGTACACACTTTTAATTACCTACTTTTGTTTAGCATTTTTTCTGTCATTTGTATGTTCATTATTAGAAGCGGTATTGCTTTCTACGCCTAGTTCTTACCCATCTATCCTTAAAAAAGAAGATAGTAAAAGCGGATTTATTCTCGAGAGATTTAAAGATAATATCAATAGACCGTTAGCTGCTATTTTAACTCTCAATACGTTTTCGCATACGATAGGAGCAGCAGGAGTAGGTTCACAAGTATTAAAAATTTTTGGAGAAGCTTATGTTGCGATCGCATCCGGTGTTTTAACTTTTTTAATTTTAGTTTTTTCTGAAATTATTCCTAAAACAATAGGAAGTATTTACTGGAGAGTATTAGTTGGTATTTCAGTAAGATTTATTCAATTCTTAATCTGGGTGACATACCCATTTGTTTTGTTAGCGGAATTTATCTCCAACTTTGGCTCTGATGCTGCTTCTGTTACAAGAGAAGAAGTAATTGCAATGGCAGAAATGGGTGAAGATGAAGGTATCTTAGAAGAACAAGAAACAGACCTAATTGAAAACACTCTCCGTCTAAAAGATATCAAAGTTAGTGACGTAATGACGCCTAGAAACGTTATATTTGCCCTTAACAAGGATATGACAGTTGGACAGGTACTTGAGGAGCATGATACTCTTGATTTTACCAGAATACCCGTTTTTGATGGAAATTTGGACAATATGGTTGGGATGGTAAACCGTTATGATATTATTAATCGTAAAGCAGAAGATCAGTTTAGCACAAGAATGTCAGAAATTATTACAGATATTCCATGGGTAAATGAAAATGATGCAATTGATAAAGTTTTAGAACTATTTATTGAAAATAGAGATCATCTGTGTTTGGTAAAGGATGATTTTGACACTCTTACCGGATTGATTACACTTGAAGATGCAGTGGAAACTCTATTAGGAAAAGAAATTGTTGATGAACATGATTCTGTAGTAGATATGAGAAATCTTGCAGAATCTAAAATAAATGATAATTAATTATTTGAGTTTTTAATGAACTGCATTAACTTCGGCACCAAGTATGGCTAAAAAACAAACATTTACAGACAAAGTAGGAAAAGATAGCAAGAAGTTTAAATTTGTGAAATATATCCAAACTCTTTTTTCCAAAGAAACAGGGGGCGTTAAGTTCCTTTCAAGAATGTTACGTCTTGAAGAAAATGAAAATATTGATCAAGCATTAAAACGCGAAGAAGAATCTTCTAATATATCATCATTTGCGGAAGATTTTGCTGAACAAAATGAAGAAGCTCCAGCTGAAGAAGCACCTACAGAAGAAGCACCTGCAGAAGAAGAAACTCCAGCAGAAGAGCCAACTGAAGAATTACCTACTGAAGAACCAGTAGAAGAATCAAAAGAGGAAACACCAGCAGAGGAAACTCCAGCTGAAGACACTCAAGAAGAAGCTCCAGTAGAAGAAACTCCTACCGAAGAGCCGGCCGAAGAAGTATCAGAAGAAGAATCGGCACCTGAAGAAGATTCAGTTGAAGAAGCTGAAGAATCCTCCAAAGAATAATTAATTTTGGAGAGGTGGCTGAGCGGCTGAAAGCGCACGCTTGGAAAGCGTGTTTACGTTAATAGCGTAACCAGGGTTCGAATCCCTGTCTCTCCGCAATGAATATTAAGAAATTTGTTTTTGATGAACATTGGAATTTCATTTGTGAAATTCATGATGCAGCAAGGCCTGGTGAATTAGAAGGATCAGCGCCTCAGAAAGCTTTTGTTTCATTAGAAAAATGTTATATAGAAGAAAAACTTCTTGAAGATAAAATTTATATTGGAGAAGTAGACAATAAAATAGTTGGTTTTGTTGCATTCAACTCTTCTAATATTACATGGCTTTATGTTCATCCAAGCATTCAGGGTAAAGGTTATGGTAGGCAGTTATTGCAATTTGCAGTAAAAAAGACAGAGCAACCAACTAAAGTCCTAGTTTTAAATAACAATTCAAAAGCAATCTCTCTTTATAAAAGTGAAGGATTTGTTATATTGGAGTCTACCAAAGGCACTATTCCAATTGCTAACGTTGATGTTGAATGCTATAGAATGATATTTCAACCTAAACCTACTTTATTTAACAACAAAGACAGCATGAAAGAAGAAGGTTTTAAAGATTTTTATAGATTAGGGGATTTAAGAATGTCATCTCCTATTTGTCGCGATATGTCTAAAAAATCAAAAGAAGAGGATGGAGTTTATTTTGTAGTATGTCCTTTTAATGAGTTCCCACAATTTATTGAAAAAGAAACTGTCGGTAAAAGTGTACCAGCAAAATCTATTCAAGAGCTGGAAAAACAATGGATAAGTGATTCTCCTTGGATTGTAGTTTATATTGGGTCAGCAGGAATGTGGAAGAGTAAAGAAGATAAATCTAAAGTGAAAATATCCAAAAGATTAAAAGATTATATGAGATTTGGTAATGGAACAACAAATGGTCACAAAGGCGGAAGAGATATTTTTCAAATAGAGAATTTTGATAATCTTATAGTTTGCTATAAAACTTTAGGAAATAAATCCAAAAAATATAGAGATCAATATGATCCTAGAACAGTGGAAAGCAAGTATATTGAACAATTTAAAGAATTTTATGATGGCAAAAGGCCTTTTGCTAATCAAATAGATTAAATGATATTGCAATTACAAAATTAAACAAGTTATATTAAGCCATGTTTAAACCACTAAATGAACTCAAACATAACACTAGAAAGCATGGTTTAAAATATGCTTTAAAAGAACTTTTCAAAAAGTATGGATGGAAGGTCGGAGTAGCATTGTTTTTTTATTATCTCATCCGAGATGTTACTCTTTACATTATTATCCCATATCTTATCTATCAGGGTTTGATGGGCTAATAGATTATTTTCTAAGCAT
>CAYZYM010000016.1:0-6072 GCA_964482595.1 uncultured bacterium
AAAATTTCATGTCTTCCATTTAAATCAGGTATATCTACAACGACTTGTCTATCAAATCTTCCTGGTCGCAACAGAGCTGAATCAAGAACATCTGGTCTGTTTGTAGCAGCCATCACAATCGTATTGTTATTATTTTCAAAACCATCTAACTCAACTAAAAGTTGATTCAATGTTTGTTCTCTTTCATCATGTCCTCCTCCGAGACCAGCGCCTCTTTGCCTTCCTACTGCATCTAATTCATCTATAAATATAATAGAAGGAGAACTTTTATGTGCTTGTTCAAACAAATCTCTAACACGTGAAGCACCAACCCCAACAAACATTTCTACAAAATCGGCTCCACTAAAACTGAAAAGCGGCACATTCGCTTCACCAGCACCAGCTCTGGCTAATAAAGTTTTTCCTGTGCCAGGAGGACCAACCAATAAAACTCCTTTAGGAATTTGTCCTCCAAGTTTTTGAAATTTTTTAGGACTTTTAAGATATAATATTACCTCTTCTAATTCTTCCTTTGCTTCTATACACCCTGCAACATCAGAAAACTTTACTTTCTTACGATTTGAAGAAAACATTTTTGCTTTACTTTTTCCAAAACTAAAGACATTATTCATTCCACTGCTATTATTCTGCATTCGGCGAATCATAAATATCCAAAAAGCAATTAAAAGCAGCCATGGAGCAAAACTTAATAACCAACTGGTCCAATCAATCTTTTCTCCTTCAAAATTATATTCAATTCCTGCTTGATCCCATACTTCTATTTGTGCAGAGTAGTCAGCTGGTAAATAAACTACAAAGCGAGTTCTGTCTTCAAACTCTGCGCCATTTTTATTAATGAGAAGCATTGATTCAGATAATGTTCCATGGAATGAATTATCCTGCTCAATTGTAGCTTTTTCTATTTTGCCAGCTGAAAGAAGCTGTTGATAAGAGTTATATGAAATTTCAATTTCATTTTCTGTGTCATCGGGAAAAATAGATAAAGCAAGGATAACAAAAAACGCCATTGCAATCCATATAAATAATCCAGAATCATTCGATTGTGGCTTTTGTTTTAAGTCTTTCTTTTGTTTTCTTTTTGTTTTTGACATAGGGCACAAATTTAATAAAAATGAATATTAAAGAAACTATTTCCTCAAGAAATTCAATTTAGCAAATACTTTACTATCTTTAGTGATGCGATATTTATTATTAATCCTTTCTCCTGCAATCCAAACAATATCATCATTATTACAAATTGCTAATACCTCAGATTTTAATATTAACGATTTTTTTTGATCACTTAAATAATCATTAACTTTTTTTGTTCCTCTCATTCCAAGGGGTGTAAACTTATCATTTTTATCAATATTTCGAATAAGTAACTGTTTATCAAATTTGGAGGCGTCTACATATTCAACTGCTGAATCTTTAGAAAAATTATCAGGTTTCTTATCATAGTTCCAAGTGAAATAAAAATTTTCATTATCTACTTTTTTCCCTGCTCTGACTTTACAATATACATTATTATTTACATTGTTCATTTTTAGAATAATAAACTCTCTATCTATATTGATAATATAATTATTCACTAATTTTGTACTTCCTATAACATTTTTTCTTAAAAAAGCTCTGAATTCTTTAAGTAAATTTTTTGAGAAATAAAATTTCTTCTTTTCTGAAGTAATCATTCTCAAAATATTAATTTGCATTAAGAATGGTAATCCTAAAAAGTAATTTTTATCTATATAAACTATTCCCTTTTCTATATTGATATATTCTGAATTCATGAATTGATTTATAGAAAAATCAATTACATCTTTAACATCATCAATCTTATTCTCTAAATCTTTAAATGGAATAGCAAGATTTGGTTTAATTGTTTCCAGCAAAGGAATTATTTTTTTTCTTAAGAAATTTCTTGTTATTGATATATCGCTATTAGTTGGATCTATACCATAAGCAATCTTATTCTTTTTAGCATATGAATTAATTTCATCCTTTGAAATATCAATTAAAGGTCTAAAAATAATATTATTTAAAGTTTTTATTCCCATAATTGAATCTAAACTAGATGAATTAAGAATTCTCATTAGCGCTGTTTCAATTTGATCATCAAAATGATGTGCAGTAACAATATAGTGTGCACTAATATTTTTTCTAACTTTTTCTAATTCATTGTAACGCTTTTTTCTTAATTGAGATTCTATATTATTATTCAATACTTGTTTTTTCAAAATGATATTAAAGAGTTCAATATTATTTTTATTACAATAATTTGAGACAATTTTTGACATTTTTAAGCTTTTTGAATGATAATTATGATTTATATGACATACAGAAATTTTACAATCTAGATTTGATTGATTTTTGACAAAAAAATCTAACATAACCATTGAATCAATTCCACCCGAAACAGCTAACAGAAAATGCGGGGAATCATTCTTATGAGATAATGCTCTAACTCTACTAATAATTCTATTTTTCATTTCTTAAGAAAGGATTGTGTTCTAATTCATGCCATAGAGTAGTTTCTTCTCTATGTCCAGGCAAAAGCCTACAATCCTTTTTAAAAGAATTTACAAAAAAAGTTAGTGATTGTTTCATATCAATAGGGCTACCAAGAGGCAAGTCTGTTCTACCAATAGATCCTTTGAAAATTAAATCTCCACAAAACACTAAATCTTCTATTATAAAACTAAGGCTTCCGGGAGAATGCCCAGGATTAAAAATAATAGAAAATTTGAAATTTCCTATTGTAAGATTTTTTTCATTTTTATTAATCCAATGAGATACTTTAGGACTCTCGCCTGCAATGTCAGCTACTCCCCAAAAATTTGCTGCTTTTTCAAAATTTTCAATAATAGGTCTTTCGGATTCACATAGATATAAACCAATATTATACTCTTTGATAAAATTAGATGCACTAGCAATATGATCAAAATGAGCGTGAGTTGCCAAAATTGCCAAAGGTTTCAAACCATTTGATGTAATAAATGAATTAATTAAATCAAAACCGAACCCAGGATCAATAATAACGCAGTCATTATCATCATTGTATAAGATATAGGCATTTTCATCCAGAAATTCTGTAACAATTCTTTTATAATACAACATTATATTCTATCAAAGAAAAAGTCAGACAAAGAGTTAATTTTGTCTTGATAGGAATGAGGATTTAAGAATCGAACTGTTGCAGCAATACTTGAAAGAATAGAGTTACCATCTTGAGGCGTAAAACAGAATCCTGTTATCTGATTTCCATTTCTAATATTAATAGAATCTTCAACAATAACAGTTTGATTTAAAATTCTACCATATTGCCCTTGATCTCTTCCAAAAGAAAAAACTTCGTTCGTAGAGTGATGTTCAGTCAATGCAATCCTTCTATTATGTCTCAACAATTCAAAAACTTTATCTTTATCTGTTTGTTCTTTTACTTCAAGATCAAACCAAAGAACATGCATATATTGACTATTAATTTTCAATGCAGAAGAAAAAAGATCTAAATCAAGATTAATTGTTTTAAATAAGCCTGCTGCATCTTTTGCATGATGTGTACCATAATATTCATCGCTATGATCATTAACAGTAGGTGCAGGAACAAAACTTGAAGTTTGACTAATATCATTGCTCCTTCTGATGCATATAAATTTTCCACGCACAAGATTATCAGGAGATATGCTGAGGGCAATCGTATTAACTAAGCAAGCAAGATTATGAGTATTGCAAGATACAACTTGCAAAAATTGGTCTTCAGGTGTAATTACATGATCATTAATTCCTCTTGCATATTTTTTTCCAAAACCATCTTCACTTCCTTGGGCAATAAAACCTTTTACTTTATCTGTATATTTATCATAGAATTCTTTTTTATTTGAGTGACCATGTCCTTTAGGTGTGCAATCAATGACTACAGAAGCTCTTCCAACAGCTTCTTCCATAGTAAATTCAGGCTCTAAACCAATTGCTTTGAAATCATCCATTCTGTCTTCCAATACAGATAATCTTGCACCTTTTTTCATTAAGTTTTTTATCTTAGGCATATCACTTGTTAGAGCACTATGTTTATGGAATGTTATTTCATCAATACCGAGACTACTTTTTTGTTCGCAAAGAATGCCAATTAAGGGTTCTCCAATTGTTCCTGTTCCTACCACATGTACAATTTTTCTTTCCATAGCTTAAATTTCCCTCATTAATCTGTTTCTTTTAATTGTTTAATATTAAAAATAAACCAAAAACTAATGGCAAAAAATACAACAAACAATGCTGATAAAAAATAACTTAAATAACTAAACATAATTTTCTCTTTCCTTTATTATTTTAAATCTTTTTCTAATAGACTAAAATCTCCAGCATCATGTGGAGCATTCATATCCTGTAAATATAAAATCCTTATCTTAAATAATAACATGGTAAAAAATAGCATAGTGAAAGAGAACAAAGAAAAGAAAAAAGGAGCTAAAACATGCGAAGGCTGTTGTGACATTACCCTTTTAGGATGATTTTGAATGTCTGCAGCCCAAAAATCAACTGAAGCAAAGATTATGGGAATATTAAAAAATGCTATAATGCCAACAATAGCACAGATTAATGCTAATCTTTGTCTATATATACCAATACTACGCAAAATAAAATATCCAACATATATAAGAAATAAAACTAATGTTGTTATTAGTCTAGGCTCCCAAACCCAAGGTTGTCCCCATATAGGTGTTGCCCATATAGGACCAGTAACTAATACTAAACCAGTAAATAAAGTGCCAATTTCAGCTGCTGCATGTCCTATGCGATCATATTTCAAATCTTTAGAAAAAAGATATGATATACCAGCAAGCATGACAAAGAAATAAGATAGGAAACCAACCCAAGCTAAAGGAACATGGATATAAAATATTTTTTATGCCCAGTGTTGGTCTTGAATCATTTCTGTAAAAAAAACAATCCAAATCACATTACATGACATCAGAATAGTTGATAATATAAATAATGTTAAGTTCATCAGTATTTAACTAGCCTATCAAAAAAATTAATACCAAAAATCATTGTAACAATCGCAAAAGTTAATAACAAGAAACCTGATTCGTTATATAAAGATATTTTTCCTTCTGACACAATCATAATAAATAAGTTTGAAGAATAAACTAAAATAGGAATAATAAGTGGAAATAATATTAGTGGAAAAAGAAAGCTTCTACTATTACTTAAGCTTGTGATAAGATAAATCAATATTCCCAAACCAATCAAACCTATATTTGATAAAAAACAAACCACTAAAATTTTCATAGCGATTGGTATTGTAATCATAGAAGAAATTAATGTGTAGCCACATAAAAGAAATAATTCTATGCCAAGCAGAATTAAAGAAAATGCAATTGTTTTTGATAGAAAAATCAAAAATTTTTCTGATGGAGAAGAATATATCAAATCATAAATTCCATATTCTTTTTCTCTTATGAAGGAATTCTCAATTAATTTAATTGATACCAGAGATACAATAATCCAAAAAAATCCAGACAAAACACCAATATCTTCTAATTTTGATGTTGGAAGAGAAAAAAACATAATTATTAAACAAGAAAAAGAAAAGAAAGTCATATAAAACAAATTATTAGAAGATTTTCTTTCAAAGAAAAATTCATTTTTAATCAAATTAATCATGGCTAGAAAATTTTCCATCTTTGATTTCAAATGACATGTCACATATATCGGATATATCCATAAAATTATGTGTAGAAAATAACACTGTTTTGTTCTGGCTTTTTAGTTTTGGTAATATCCCTTTTACAATAATTGAACCTTCTTTATCTAAATTTGAAAATGGCTCATCAATTAATAAGTATTCCCAATTAGTATTTAAAGCAATTAATATTTTGTTTCTTTGAATATTCCCTGCTGATAAATGTTTTAGGCGAATAGATTGCATAGAATTCAAACCCAAGTCTTTAATAGAATTTTGATACCTGTCTAAATCAAACTCTTGATTATAAATTGATAAAATATATCTCAGATTTTCGTAAATAGTTAAATCTCCAAACATATTTGGCTTATCATTGATAAAAATAAAATTACTATCATTGTATTCGATTT
>CAYZYM010000017.1:0-2695 GCA_964482595.1 uncultured bacterium
AATTTTTTTCGCATTCAGATTTTTTGCATATTTTTGAAATACTTCAAATTTTATTTCTTTATTACATAAAACATCTGGATTGGGAGTAAACCCATTGATATGGTCATCTAAAAATTGCTGAAATACTTTCTCTTGATATGACTTTGTATAATCAATTTTATGAAGATGGATATTTAGTTTTTTTGCAACAGATAATGCATCTCCATAGTCATCTTCTGCAGAACAAATTGCATGTTTGTCATCCCAGTTTTTCATAAATATTCCTTCTACATCATATCCTTCTTTTTGTAGAAGTACTGCTGCCACTGAACTGTCAACTCCACCGCTCATTCCTAATATTATTTTTTCTTTTTTCATATCTATAGACTAACTATTTTAATAAAAATATGACTGGAAAATCACATAATACACTTATTTCTGGATCTATAAGTATAGATAAAATTATTAATAAATACGGAACTTATACTAATGTTTTAGGTGGTTCTGCGTCTTATGCATTGTGTTCTACCCCAGAAAAAACATGCCAATTAATTGGAGTCGTAGGCAATGATTTTCCAGAAGAATATATTAATCTAGCAAATCAATATTCAATCAGTTTATCTGATTTGAGAATTGCTGAAGGAAAAACATTTACTTGGGGAGGTGAGTATCAATCTGATTTTTCAAGCAGAACTACACTTTATGTAGATCCTGGCATTGCTGAATCATGTTTGCCTGTTTTATCTGATCAATCAAAACAATGTAATTATATTTTATTAGGAAATACTGCGCCTACAGTACAATTATCTATCTTAGATCAAATAGAGTCCAAGCCTTTTGTTATGATGGATACATTTAAATTATATATTGATATTGCCTTGGAAGATTTAAAAACCACAATACGTAAATCTGATCTATTATGTATTAACTATAACGAGGCATTACACTTGTCCAAGTTATCAAATCCAAGCTTAGATGATATGGCTAAATGTATCTTAGATATAGGAGTAAAGAGTTTAATTATTAAAAGAGGAGAAGATGGAGCTTCTTTTTTTGATGGCAAAAATAATTTTTCTATTAGTGCATATTATGTGGATGAAGTAAAAGATACTACAGGGGCTGGTGATTGTTTTGCAGGAGGGCTAATTCATAGTTTGGCACAAGGAGCAAATATAATGGATGCTGTAGTTGATGGATCGGTTATGGCATCTTTCTGTATTGAAGATATTGGGCATAGGAGGCTATTGTCTTTTTCTAGAGAAGAATATTTATCAAGAAAAAAATGGCTAAAAAATAGTCTTACATCTTGAAATCGCTCCATAATAATACTAACTTGACCAATCGGAGGAATATTATATGATAAATACAAAAAAACTTTTTCTTTTAACAATCATTTTTTCTTTTGTTTTTGCTCAAGGGAAAGCTTTGAATTCAGCGCGTGTTTATATCAAAGACAAAGATTGGAAGCAGGCTGAGAAATTTCTTTTAGACGCTTTAGCACACCCAAGCGATAAATGGGAAGCTGCGTTTCATTTAGGGGATAAAGTATATGTTAGAAGCCAAGATTGGGCAAAGGTTAAACAATACCTTGATCTTGCTGGGCAGGCGCCAGAGAAATTAAAAATTCGTCCAACTAGAAATGATAATAGAGTGCCAATTGCAACCGCAGTGGTTGCTTCAAAAACAAGAAGTTATCTATCAATTTTTAATAGAGCAGCTGGCTATAATTCATTGTTAGGTAGAGCAACTGACCCTGCAAAACGAGAATCTTTATTAAATATGGCTATTAAAGAGGCATCTTTTGCAAAAGAATTTGATCCACAGCAGCCAGGAGCTTACTATTTGTTATCTGTTTTTTATTCATTGAAACAAGATAAAGAAAATACATTAAAAAATATTAATCTTGGTTTAGCAAGCGATAATATTGAAGATGATCAAAGATTATCTTTATTGGTTGCTGGGGCAGATGCAATGTCAAGACTTTCAGATTTTCCTGCTGCCATGAGTTATCTAGAGCAAGCAAGTCAAATAGATGACTCTAATGTTTTAATCTATAAAAGTTTAGGTGCATTATATGCGCAACAAGAACAATATGAAAATGCACTCGAAACACTTAATAAGGCTCTTGATTTAGTTGATGACACTGATGTCGAAGACCAGGTCAAAGTTGATTTATACTTCAATCGAGGTATTGTTTACTTGAAAATGGAAGATTTTGATGAAGCGGAATACAATTTTGAAGAAGCATATTTCTTAGCGCCAGAAGACACAGAAGCTTTATTTGCATTGGCAAGAGCTCTAGAGCAATCTGAAAGATGGAGAAAAGCTAGAAGCTATTACATGGATTTGATTGATATTGATAGCAGTAACTCTGATTATTATTATGGTGTTTATAGAACCTATTTTGGAGAGGGAAGATTAGAAGATGCTACTGAATACCTCAATAAAGCTACTGCGTTAAAAAGTCAAAATTAATATATTGGTGTTGATGTGTGTTCTTGGTAGAACTCTTTTACAGTTTCTTCTAACACTGCTGCCAATGCACCATAACCTCTTGCAGTATCACGCGTTCGATCATAGTTTGCTTCAATTTGTATAACATTGATTTTACCAACTGAATATGTCGATGTTGTATATCCACCAGTAAAGTATGGATCTGTTCCAGGCGAGGCAGTCGTAGTGCTTGGCACCGCATTAAAAGTATATTCATCGTCTT
>CAYZYM010000018.1:0-5200 GCA_964482595.1 uncultured bacterium
AATCTTGCATATTTCATAACAGAACGAAGAGAGAGGAAATATTAATATGGCATTTTCTACTATCTTCGGTGCATGGATTGCAGCATTCTTAACATTAGGGATCCTGTCTTATTTGTATAGAGATAATCCTTTCTATAAAATTGCAGAACACGTGTTTGTTGGTGTATCGGCAGCTTACTGGGCAGCAACATTTTATTGGACGCAAATTTATCCAAATTTATTCGGAAGATTATTTCCTAAAGATGGCCCTTTTTCTTTCATTGCTGAGGTTGATTTTAACCATGAATTTAACATTCTTTATTTCTTCCCATTATTGTTAGGTATAATGATGTTGCTTAGTATTTTTAAGCAATTTAGTTGGATGGCAAGATGGGGTATTGCTTACACGGTAGGTATTGCAGCTGGATTAAAGGCATACGGATATTTAAGCTCTAATGTACTAAGTCAAATTAGTGCTAGTGCGGTAGATATATTTAGTGGAACTCTGCCATTTTTTAATATGTCTGGAGATAGCGTGTTTAACAATATTGTTATTTTAGTAGGGACAGTAAGTGCGTTGATGTATTTTTATTTCTCAAGAGAACAAACTGGCTCTTATGGGAAATTTACTCGATTAGGAATTTATTTCTTGATGATTAGTTTCGGTGCATCATTTGGTTTTGCAGTTATGGGCCGAATTTCTTTATTAATTGGCCGTTTTAATGATTTAATTAAGTTCTCTGACCCGTCTTATAATTACGGAACTTTCTGGATGTTAGGTTTAATAGTGGCAATATTAGCATATTGGTCATTTAAAAATCCTGAAAAACAAGAAGTATAGTTAAATGGAATTATCTGATATTAGAAAAGTTATTTCTGGAAGCATTCTTGCAGATGGAATGTCCCCAATTATTGATTTAGAAAAATCTCATGGTTCATGGTTAGTAGATAAAGTAACTGGAAAAGAATATCTTGATTTATTTTCTATGTTTGCATCTTTATCAATAGGGTATAACCATCCTTATGTTTTAGAACAATCAGAGCGATTAAAAATTGCTGCTATCAATAAACCAACAAATTCCGATGTTTATTCATTAGAAATGGCAGAGTTTATTGAAACATTTAAACGTGTTGCACAACCAGAGTATTTACCGCATGCATTTTTTATTGAAGGTGGCGGATTAGCTGTAGAAAATGCATTGAAAGTTGCTTTTGATTGGAAACGCAGAAAAAATATGGCAAAAGGTATTAGTGCAAAAGGAGAAAAAGTCATTCATTTTAAAGAATGTTTTCATGGTCGCACAGGCTATACAATGTCTTTAACAGACTCTCCTGACAAGAGGAAGACCATGTATTTTCCAAAATTTGATTGGCCTCGTATTACCAACCCAAAAATTACATTTCCTTTAGATGAAAATTTAGATCAAGTAGTTGCCTTAGAAGATAAAGCTATATCAGAGATTAAAGATGCTATTTCAAAAAATCCTGACAATATTGCTTCTATGATTATCGAGCCAATTCAAGGAGAAGGGGGAGACAATCATTTCAGATGTGAATTCATGCAAGAGTTAAGATCTATTGCAGATGAGAATGATATCATGCTTATATATGATGAAGTGCAAACAGGAATTGGTGTTACAGGAAAAATGTGGGCCCATCAACATCTTGCATCACATGCGTGCAGTGACTGTTGCTGTGGAGCTGATTCATCTGCTAAACCTGATATTATTTCATTTGGTAAGAAAACCCAAGTATGTGGTATTGCAGTTGGAAAACGAGTGGAGGAAGTCGAACAACATGTCTTTGAAGAATCAAGTCGATTAAACTCTACATGGGGTGGAAATTTAGTAGACATGGTACGTTTAACGATTTATTTAGAGTTGATAGAGAAAGAAGGTTTGGTAGAAAAAGCAAATAATACAGGGTCCTATCTATTAAACTCTTTATATCAATTACAACAAGAATACCCTCACCTCGTTTCAAATGCGAGAGGAAGAGGTCTATATTGCGCATTTGATCTCCCTTCTGGAGAAGAAAGAGATAAATTATCAGAATTATTATTAGAAGAAGGATCAATCTTACTAGGATCTGGACATCAATCTATACGTTTTCGTCCACACCTTAATGTTAAGACTGAAGACATTGATTTTGGAATGGACTGCTTTAAAAAAGCTTTAAACAAGCTAGGTTAATGTCTGATAAAGGTAGATTGTATATTGTTGCCACTCCAATTGGCAATTTAAAAGATTTCACATTTAGAGCTATTGACACTCTTAAAGAAGTTGATTTTGTTTTTGCAGAAGATACACGCAATTCTATTCAATTAATGAAACATTACAATATTGAGACAAAAATAGATAGCTATCATGAACATAATAATGTTCAAAAAATTCCTAAGATTATTAATCTGTTAAATGAGGGGAATAATATTGGATTAATTTCTGATGCTGGCACTCCAACCATTAGTGATCCAGGATATAAATTGATTAGAGCATGTATTGATGAAAAAATTGATGTCATTCCTATTCCAGGAGCTTCTGCTGTTACAGCAGCTCTTAGCGCTTCCGGACTACCTTCAGATTCATTTTTTTTCTTAGGATTTCTTCCACAGAAGAAGGGAAGAAAAAAGAAAATTTCTTTTTTAAAGAGTTTAGATAATACTATAATTATATTTGAGAGTCCTCATCGTTTGTTAAAAACATTGAAGGAATTACACGACGAATTAGGGGAAAGACCTGTTGTTGTGGCAAGAGAGCTAACAAAGCTTTATGAAGAGATTGCACGAGGAACATTTCAAAGTGTAATTGAATATTTTGAGTTAAAAAAAGTAAAAGGTGAAATAGTAATTATTATTGGGAAAAATGATGACAGAATCTACTTCTAAAGGGAAATTTATCACATTTGAAGGCATTGATGGTTGCGGAAAGACTACGCAAGCAGAAATGTTGTTAGAATTGTTGGAAAAAAAAGAATTATCAATCAGCTTTATAAGAGAGCCAGGGGGCGACCCAATTTCTGAATCAATTCGTAAGCTTTTATTGCATGCAGAAGAATCTATGTCTGATAGGGCAGAAGCGCTGTTAATGGTTGCAAGCAGAGCACAATTAACAGATAAAGTAATCCTTCCTCACTTGCTTAATGGTAGATGGGTGATTGGTGATCGTTATGCTGATTCTACGCTTGCCTATCAAGGTGGTGGGCGTGGTTTGAGCGCTAATGCTCTTGAAAATATGAACAATTTTGGAACATATACCTTAAAACCAGATTTAACATTTTTTATTGATATATCTGTTGAGGAAGCAAATGAAAGAATGTCAGTTTCTAGAGATAGAATTGAAAGAGAGGGGATAGAGTTCCAACAGAGAGTTCGTGATTTCTATCTTAATTTGCAACAAAAAGAACCAGAACGCGTTATTTTAATTGACGGACATAAATCAATTGATGATATTCACAGCGAAATATGGTCTGTTGTAAATGAAAGATTATTATGATAAAACAATTTAAAAGATTATCCTTCTTATGTTTAATAGTCGCAATATCTTTCTTTGGATTATTGCGTAGTCAACAGCTTGATATTTATCGTGAAATTGCAAGATCGCAACAGCAAATCATGACTGTATATAAATACCTTGTCACTGAATATGTTCATGAACTAGATATTCCTCAACTAACATCAAAAATGATTAACTCTATGTTAGAAAATTTTGATCCATATACAGAATATTATGAAGAGAAAGATTTAGAAAACTTAAATATAAAAACCACTGGAGAATTTAGTGGGGTAGGGTTACAAATTTATATGTATGAAGGCCAATTAACTGTAGTCGGTCCAATTGAAGGTTCCCCTGCTTTTCGTGCCGGAATTTTTACTGGAGATAAAATTACCCATATTGATGGTGTGCCAACCGATGGAATGGAGCTGACAGATGCTACAAATTTAATTAGAGGAGAAAAAGGCACTGATGTAGTTTTAACAATTAAAAAACCAATCACAGATGCTGTACATGATTACACTATCAATCGTGATACTATTGCAATCAAAGACATTCCATATTATGGTATGGTTGATCCAACAGTTGGATATCTTAGAATAACAAATTTCTCTGAAAATACACCAAAAGAAACAGCCAATGCTTTTCTTTCATTAATGGATCAAGGAGCGAAAAATCTTATTATAGATTTAAGAGATAATCCTGGTGGCTTACTATCTTCTTCTTTGGACATGTTAGACTTAATGTTGCCAAAAGGGTTAGATATGGTATCTACAAAAGGACGCACTGGAAAAGTATTAAGAGACTACAAATCTCTTAATAGAACACTTCTATCAGAAGATATTGATATTACTGTTCTAATCAATGAAGCAAGTGCATCAGCAAGCGAAATTGTTGCTGGCGTGTTACAGGACCATGATAGAGCTGTTATTGTTGGATCAAAATCGTTTGGTAAAGGTTTGGTGCAATCTGTAATTGCAATTGATAATACTTCTGCTTTAAAAATTACTAATTCAAAGTATTACATTCCAAGCGGTCGTGGCATACAAAAAAGAGAATATATTGATAAAGATTTGTTATCATCAGAACGCACTGAGGAAGATTCTCTATTTACAACAAAAGGCGGTCGCGAGGTTCGTGGAGGCGGAGGGATTACTCCAGACATTTTAATTGAAGACAGCAAACAGTATCCATTAGCAAATGCAATATACAGAGATGGAGGATTTTTCCGATTTGCACAACAGTCAAGCGATCAATACACTTCTTTTGAGGAAGTATCCAATGATTCTGAATTAATGAATAAGTTTGCAGATTTTATTAAAGAAAATGATATCGCAGGGTATGTTGATGGCGAAAATGAGTTAGAAAAAGCAAAAGAAAAACTTGTTAAAGAAGATGATAAAAATATATTCCTGAATAATGCATTCAATGTTATTGAAAATCAAATTAAAAAATCACAACTAGCTATGCTAGAAACTGAGAATGATTTTATTGAAAAAATGCTATTAGGTTGGTTTGCATTTTACTATGAAGGAGACAAAGGTAGATATGAGTTTATCCTTCAAGATGACAAAGGGGTACAAAAATCAATAGAAATCCTTCTTGATGATGCATTGTATGCATCAATACTAAGCGTTCCAGAGCAACAACAAATTGCATCAGTAGAAAACTAAGAACAAATGGCATCTGAATCACATGCCGGCTTTTTAATTAGCTCTTTTCTAAGAGGA